>DASPUT010000129.1 GCA_035622735.1 Thermodesulfovibrionales bacterium
GCGGGCCTCTCACCGCGAGGGTGTCAAGCTTGATGAGGCCTCGCACTGACCGGACCTCTTTCAGAGACGATTTCAATCCCTCAAAGGACGCCAGCCATGGATAGACTTCATCCGGATCTATTTTGACTGTCCCGGATGTGGCTTCGAGGTGAGGATCATTCCCGAAACGTAACTCACCCGTCAAATCTGCAAAGGAAGATTTGCCGAGTGCACCGGCCAGTTTTCTCGCACCGACACGTGTTTCGTCATAAGAGAATTGGCCCCCCTTTATGAGCACGGGGAAAGGGAGACGCTCATACTCTGCTGCGAAAGATACTTCAGATAGATCGATGCGCGGCTTTATTACGGCGGTGCTTTCGCCGAGGATCACCCTTCCGCGTGCTTCACCGCTAACGGAGCGGACAAGATCGATCTCCTTGACAAAGGACTCATCCTTAACCAATCGTCTCAGGATATTACTCGCTTCAGCGAGGTCCGCCTTTACCGCTGCATCGATATGGAGCGGGGCATCGCTCCCTCTCAGTCCGACCCTCAACTTGCCGTCCCGAACCTCAGATTTTCCGAGAATTCCCTCGACCTTCTTTCCCTCCAGGATGCCCTGGGAAATGATGCAGTCTCCGTTCACTTCCTTGAAGTCCAGCTTCGGCCCCGGGACAAAAATCTCTCCCCGCTCGATGACGCCAGTGATAGATATGCTCTCGGTGCTGCCAAGGTCTTCTAATGAAGCCCCGTGGCTCCGCACCGTAATGAAGGAAAGCCTTCCTCCTCTCACATACCCGAAAATGTCCCGGACGAGGGGGACCCCTCCTGCCAAAGAGAGGGCCACGGTCCGCAACGATGGGACATCCACCCCCTTGCCGGACAGCTCCAGGCTGACAGTCCGCGCAGTCTTATCACGGATGAGCTCACAGCTCAGCGTGAGTCGTGGGTACTCGACTTTCAGTTCGTTCAGCGTTATTTCAGTTCTCTCTCCGATCGCAGCAAAGGCGCCGCTCATGTCGATTCCCCTTACGAGGACCCTCTCGCCCCTGTTCAGAAGGGTCAGATGGGGGATTGAGCCCTGCACTTCCGCCTCCATCTCACCGGAGCCAAGCATTCTTAGAGAGAGGATGAAGTTACCTTCAGAGTCTCCGAGAAACTTGACCGTGTCCGGGAAAAGGTGGTGGATGATATGCTGCGGCTTCAGGCCTGTGAACTTGACGGTGCCGATGCCTTTCAGATTCCGGGGATCCAAACGTATACCGATGGAAATGCTTCTTGAGATGTCGGAACTGCACGTGAGCGCGACACTCGCCTCACCGGGGGAGAATGTAAGCTGTCCGGCAATGTCCTCGAAAAGAACAAGAGAGCTGCGTGCATCGGAAATTTTTACGCTTCCTTGCTCTACGACAATCCTGGTTTCAGGCAGGGTGGTTGCCAGGGACTTCAACAGCGCCGAGACTTTCTCCTCAACTTCTCGAGCGGAAAGAGACGCTGTCTTCTCCCTCTCCCTCTCTCTTTCGGAAACCGTGATGGATACTCTGGGGCTCACTAGCTGGACCCCTGCGATTCTCACCTCCCCCGAAAAAAGAGGACGGAGGCGGAGGAACATTCTCAGGGAAGCGATGGTTCCCTCCGCCGTTCCCGGAAAGGAGAACGTCGCATTGCTGATCACAATCAAGGGGCGGGGAAAGAACGAGACCTCCATCTTCTCGAAACCGACCTCTCCCGAAATTTTTTGGGAGATATCTGCCTTGATCTTTTCCCGTATCGACTCCAAGTCGATGAGCTTCGGCACGAGGAAGGAAAGGGCCACGATGATGAGCACGATGACCCCTATGCTTCCCGTGAGCCAGAGAAGAAGATTTTTCCGCTTCATCGATTCTTTCATTGATGCTCTCCCGTCGCAGCATTATAAAACCCTCTTATCATCAAACACAAATCTCCTTTTTTTTCAGAGGGCGGATTCCTGAAAGACCATCCGTAAAAGACTAGTCTTTGACTGATGAGGGGCCTTCTCCGCAACTCACCTGCGTCATCGAAAGTCAAGAATCGTGAGCGGTCGATTGAAAAGATTCTCATCGTCAAACAGGAATACCGTTTCAGCGCGTTCAGGACATCAGGAGGAGATAGATCAATGGATGATCGGGAGGCCGAACCCCCGGTCAAATGGGCGTGGGTCGGGCCGGCTGCCACGATTTCTTATCCGAGCAGCCGGCCCTCTTCTTCAATTATGCACATTGACGGTTATCGAAACGTTGTCCGTACCTACAACATTTCCCGCAGAGTCGGTGCCCGTCACGACTGTCGTCGCCGTATAGGTGTTCGGCCCGGAGACATTACAGTTGAATTGAAGGGAAACCTTATCGGTACCCCCGGCGGAAACGCTGCCGTTCGTCTTAGAAACATTGAGCCAGTTGGCGCCTACACTGTATGTATTCGTCAGCGAATAAAACAGTATGCTCCCCGCGTCGCCGGTGTTTGCGATAATAAGGTCACCAATCGGTGTTGGACACTGGGTCACGCCTATCTGATGGTCAAGGGAAAAAGTCAAGGGGCTGACAGACAACTTCGGTACACCGGTTGAAGGGGGAGGCAGACAGGCAGCATTAAGCTCGTTCTGATCAATGGCCGTCGACGTAGGCACGCCGTTGAAATCGATGCTGAAGCTGCCGTTACTGTTGATTGTCGTATCTATGGCGTCGCTGTTAATCGGGCTGGTCAACCGCAACGATCCGCCAAAAATCTTAGAGTAATCGGAAGAGAAAGTGAACCCCGTGAGGGTCGCCGGCGAAACGAGCTGACCGGTGCAGCTGTTATAGGTGTATCCGGAAAGGGCGTTGTAAATGATAGAGTTCGTGCTCCTGTCATCGATCAGGCGTACATGGAAATCGGACTTCTTGAAAGAATATGGTATCGGATTGCTCTGTATAATATATGTGCCCTTGCTGAATCCGTTCACGAGCAAATCCCGTTGCGTGATAGTGCTCGAGAGGTCTGAATCCTGTCCCGATATGCTCATGTTATAGGTAAAATCCGAATACTGGGCCTTCACCTGAAAGTCTCTCAGGTTGATGGTCCAGTTCTGAGGCGCCGGGTTAAAACTCTTTGCTATGCCTTCGAGACTTCCGTTCATGGAAACGTAAGGAGTTAGGAAGTTGTTGAATATGCTGCTGCATCGCGTGTTGCCGTCCGCGGAAAGTCCACAGGAGACATCGAAATAACCGCCGACTTTCGACGTAAATCTATATGTCTGGCCATCCACCGGCGTCATGCCGAAGAACGTATTGATGGGGGTCAGAGTGGCATATGCCTTCGCCTCGTCCGGAACGGACAGAAGCACCCCGGCAGCCGTCTTTCTCGCACTCTGGAGGCTGAATGGGGAGTTCGGCCATAAGTCGTTCACCTTGAATGAATATCTCCCCTGAAATGGCTGATCGAGGGGATCGTCACGGAGAACAGCCGCATAGGAATTATTATCGATATAGGAACGGATATCGGGTACAGTGCCCCAGATTCTGCCCTTTGGGTCTTGTGAGAAGGATGCATAATTGTTCCACTTACTCTGGGAAGTGAGCTTGTATTCATTGAGGAGCAGATAGTCTCCTCCCGTCGCAGACTTGGCATAGGAGAAGTTACCGTGAAACCAATTGTCGAATGCGGTCGCATAGGGAATATAGAGGTTCTGGTCGGTTCCGAAGACGGCAGTCCCCCCATTCCCTCCCTGCCCGAAGATGCCGACTGTCACGGCAGGGTAAGTTGCAGCAGCGTTCATTGTATAAACTCCTCCGAAGAGCCGTATCGGCGTGAACGACGTCCCCTTTGTGCCATCTAAGTAAAGGTTCGTGATATCAAAACTGCTCGTCCCCTGAAATATCTGGATGTTCGAAAAAGTCGTCACATTTCCTGATACCTGCCCTGGATAGACTGTTGTTCCTTCCGTCAAGATTGGAGGGCTGGTAGGTGAACTGACCACAGGAAGATCCGTAGTGATCTGGACGGTACCCGGAGTTGCCGGATCGGTACTGACACAATTGAAGTGAAGTCTCGGTACCGGCAGCGCCGCCAAAACGTCTGAAGTAAATACCTGAGCGACATCGCTATTGCTCACGTCACATACCAGTGACCCCGCATTCGCCGCAGCCGTAAAGCCTGTCATGGCGATGAGAACCATCATCAAAACAACTCTTTTCCCAACCATCGTCCACCCCCTTCTCTATGCCTTGGTAAAGCGACATATAGTTTGCGGCAGTATTCTCCCATTAAAGTCTATCATGAGGTCAGGTGATGTCAATCGGACGATCAAGAAATTCGGAGAAGACATACCTCTCGTGATTTTCTTGTGAGCATTCGATCCGCTTGCGGGAGGAACTCCGACAGGGCCGAGGAGAGATATACGTACTTTGGGATGAGTCGACTTCGGGAATCACCTGAAGACTTCCCGGCCATCTGCTCTAATATCCGTAGTCGCCGACCGTAATGCGCACGAGTTTGCCGTTTTCGAATCTCAGGTAATAGAGGAATCTCGTTGGTCCGAAATTGTACTCCCATTCCTCGACTCTGATCTGCTCTCTGAGAAACGGCGGCTCCTGCGACAGCTCTTCATCCGATTGAACAGGGATATCTCGATAGAAGTCCCTTCTCACGCTTTCTTTCTCCCACCTCTCGATGTTGCTCGGGTCGCCGCATTTCCTCAGCACATCGGATTTCACCGCCCCCCGCGAAATGATGTACTGGCCGCATCTGAGATCAGACGCCGGGTTGTCCGTGCCTGCTTCGATCGGAAGGGCTATGAAGACGAAAAACATCAAGGCCAGGTAATTCATTCCAACCTCCAGGCAGTTCAGCCAAAGACAAGCCCGTTCCTCTCGACTGTATTCGGGAGCACGGCCTGTACTACGCCCCATTATATCACGTTACGCAGTTACAGAGGCGTGAATAAACGCCGTTCTCTTTTGTTCGGCTAGGGCTCATGGTAAGACGACGAATCCGTCTTTTTTCTGTGGAGCGCAGTATAATATTATTTCATGGTCTGTTAAGAAACGGGAAGGGGAGAAAGATGTCGGGAGCGACGAGTCTGAGGCGGTTTGCCGTGACCTATATAATCCTCATGGGAGCCTTCTTCTTCCTGATAGGCTTTGTGCCCCTTCAAAAGATGTTTGACCTGAACGGACTTTATACCGAGGGGGTTGTGAAGGCCACGGCTCAGGTTCTCGGAGCGATGAGGGTCCCCGCCACTTGTGATGGTTCACTTATTCATCTCCCCGCCATCTCTCTTGACGTGAAATTCGGGTGTAACGGACTTGAGGCGGTGATGATATATTCTGTCGCTGTCATCGCCTTTCCCTCACCGTGGAAGAAACGGCTCATCGGCATCGGAGCCGGTTTCGTCGTTCTTCAGACATTGAATATCCTGAGGATTGCCTTCCTCGCCTACGCGGGGATTCATTTCAAGAGCCTCTTTGAATACCTCCACATCTACGTCGCGCAGGGCATAATGATAGCGGTCTCCCTCGGTATCTTCCTTATCTATCTGCGGTATGCGGAAGACAGGGAATAGACTGCAGCATAGGCTGATCCTCAAGACGATCCTCGTCTTCCTTGCGTCCTATCTCGTTTTTTTACTCCTCTGGATACAGGTGAAGGACTCTTACGGGTATGGGGTCACTTACCTGGCGTCTAAGGCGATCACGTTCGCAAAAGACGTCCGTTTTCAGGATATGACAGCGAAAGAGGGAATAATCGAGGCGACTTTCAGCGCACGAAAGGAGAAAGGCGAAATCCTCATCGACATACCGGTCAAGACGTCTTCCTATACGTTCAACGCGCCGCTAACCCTGGCGATGATGGCGGCCCTCTATCCCTTTATAAAGAGAAAGCGTAGGGCCTGCGGAGAGGCCCTTCTCATACTCCTCTTTGTTCACGTACTCTATGTCTTTTCCCTGGAGGCAAAGGAATTGACGGAGGTTCTGATAGACGGGGGTCTCGGGGCCTCGTCCGGACCCGGCGTGGCCGCCTACCAATTCCTCTGGGGATTCACGGACAACATGGTAATACGGTTCGAACCCTTCCTGATCGGATTCTATATCTTCATCCGATTCAGGAAATGAAGGTCCGGTCCGGTCAGTGTTCATACTTATCGAGCCTATTCACCACTGGGCGACAGAGACCGCGACCCGCTCTTCAACGTCTGCCGGAATCGCACCGTCTGTCAGAAGGCGACAGCCTGGTCCGCATTGGTGACGATCACTGACTGCGTAGTCGGGCCAATCGCCTTGTTCTTGTAAGCGGTAACCGTGTAGGTGTTCGGGGCCAGGCCGCTGAAGATTGCCGAAGTGCCGGCAGGGGTCTGTGTCTGAATTAAAAGACCGTTATGCTTCAGAACATAGAGCACCCCGGTAAAGGCACTGCTCGCGGTTATGCTGTACGACCCGGCGGTAGCCGATACGGTCACCGGGATGAACTCAGAAGCGAACTGGTTTCCGCCTTCGCTGACCGTATGAAGGATATTGAAGACGCCGCCCGAAGCGTACGTATGGCTGAATGCGCTGCCACTGGGGCCGAAGGAGACGCTGCCGTCATCCCAGTTCACCTCAACAACGAGATCGGTCGCACTTTTGGAATTATTTTCAGCGGAATTGTCCGTGAAGCTCACCGATAGGCCGTTTACTGTCACTGTTTGAGCGCTATGACTCACAGTCGGGGGAAGATCTTGAGAAGCGTGCATGCCTGTCGCGACGGCTGCCAGATAATTCTTGTCGAGATACATCGCGCCGTTTGTGGTAGCACCCGGTCCCGCGCTTCCTCCGTGGCACTGGCCGCATGCGAGGTCGAGGTCTACCCAAACAGCCGTGGTGTAGATCCCGTCAGGTGAAGTGTTTGCGGTTCTCTGCCCCGCGCCATACTGTGCCGGAGTCGGGAATGTGCTGTAATTAGGATCGGTACTGATTCTGAAAAGATGCGCTGCCCCGCCCTGCGACGCCACAGGCATGTGGCAGATCGCGCATGCATCCGTAACATCCGAGCCCGCTCCGATCGGCGTTCCGGGTCCGGTCGGATGCTTAATCAACCCGAAATTCCCCATGTTGCTGTGGCAGTTAATACCGCAGGCATTCTTCATCGACGTGGATGCTAAGGCGTTGATCTCAGGGACCGTACTCTCGTGGACGTCATGGCATCCGCTGCAGCCGCCGTAACTCGACTGAAAATTACTTTGATATTTAGCTGCATTCAGGATATCTCCTGAGGTTCCCGTGAACCTAGCATGAGGACTGTTCAGAAACTCCTGCCCCGTGGAGTAGCCGTAGAACGTAATAGCAAAGTTGCCGCTGTTGCTCACCTCAATCTGAGGCGGGTTGTTAACGCTAATCACCCCGGTATTAGGGTCCTGATGCTCCTGCCTGTGACAGCTCATGCAGAGATCGGTTGAGGCCAGTGCCGAGGGCAGAATTATGTTGTTTATGCTCGGTCCTGCCGCATGCGTGCTGCCTTGTCCATGACACCTTTCGCACTGGACCCCGTCAAGAGTCCAGGAACTCGTTGTGGCCGGGCCACCCGCGTCCGGGTCGAGGTTGAGGTTGATCGAAGGAAAAGAGAATAACGGCTCGGGAGCCGAATTGTCTATCGCAAATCCTGTGGTATGGCAACGGGCACAACTGTAAGATCCGCCTTCTCTGGCCGCGTACGTCACGCTGCCTATCCAGCCGCCCCAGATGTAATAGAGGG
>DASPUT010000130.1 GCA_035622735.1 Thermodesulfovibrionales bacterium
TGACAAAGGTTCAACCGATCATCGAAGAAAGCCTTAAAAAGCGTCGTTATATTATAAACAACAGTCAACAGGACAAGAAGACCATAAGAAATGAGTTGCAGCAACTTCAGTGGGCTACCGATATACAACTCGGTGAGATTCTCACCGAAGAGCAGATGAAAGAATACCAAAAAATAAGGGAAGAGCAGCATGAAAAGACTCCCGATAGAACTGAACAAGGCAACGGATCGCGTAGAGGTGGCCTGCGCGGATTCTAACGAAGCTCGCACGTGCAAGACTGAATAACGAGGGAGCCTGTCACGGCATGTTCTGTCGCGGGCAAATCGAAGAGCAGAAGATCCAATAATGAACTGGCTTCTCCCATGCCTGGGACGACCCACCCCTCCGGATCGTTCCAGGCACCCCTGAGAACAGAGCTGAAGGTGATGAAGGATGAATAAGAGGAACAGTTGGCATGACGGATCCCGAAGAACAATCAACTCCCTGGTCGTCGGGATCATTCTGATTTTCATGGCTCCGGGCATCATTTGGGCAGACAAGGGAGATGTGAAAACGTCCGGCAGTCCTGCCCAAAATGCTTCGTTTGGCGGGAATTTCTCGGAGCCAAAGATCAATGCACTTCCAGACATAGCTCGAGTGCCGGAGATTAACTCTATGTCGGCAAAGGACTATAATGACCGGGGCATTACGTATTCCGAGAGGGGCCAATATGAGCAGGCCATCTTAGATTTCAATAAAGCTCTGGAGATCGATCCGCTGTTAGCCGAGACCTACAACAATCGAGGCATTGCCTATTCAGGAAAGGGCCGATATGATCGTGCCATTTCAGATTTCAACAGGGCACTGGAAATAAATCCCTTGCTTGCCAAGACCTATTACAACCTCGGAATCACCTATGCAGTGGAAGGAGAATTTGAACGTGCTCTTTCGAACTTCGACAAGGCCCTGGAGATCGACTCCGGGGATGCTACCGCATATCTTGCTCGCAGCAGTGTATTCATGAGGTTGACCTGTATGGACTGGAAGCAGGCTTGCACATTTGGGGAGTGTGGTTATATCAAGGAGGCGACCAGGGCAGGCCTCTGCAAGGAATGAAATGGTCCGCCAAGGAGAATCTGAGTCTATCTCCTGACGGCGTGGGATACCGTGCTATGAAAAGAAGAAAGTTATATTCCCTGTGGTTGGGACTCGGCCTTGTGACGTTCCTCCATGCTTCCGCTCTGAACGTCCAGGCTGCGCTTGGCGGTTCAGCTAATTCGATCGAGTCGGACGCCAAGGCCCTTTCTGGAACGAAGAGGGCCGCAACAACACATGACGGCTACTCTGTCCACGAGATCGATTCTGGTTCGGTCGTCCTGAGGGAATACGTTTCACCTGCGGGAGTCGTATTCGGAGTTGCCTGGAATGGATTGATGCACCCCGATCTTACACAAGTTCTCGGTTCCTATTCCGACGAATACAGGGAGGCGCTGAGGCGGACACCCCATGGAAGGGATCGGAGGCGACTTAGGGTGAATTCAGATGAAGTCGTTGTTGAGCAGTGGGGGCATATGCGGAATCTTCAGGGTCGGGCCTATGCGCCTGCCCTAATTCCCCCAGGATTAGGCATCAATGAAATCAGGTAAGATACTGCTTCTTTCACTTATTCTCCTATTGACTGGAAACACCATAGCGGTAACAGTCAGCAGCGCCGCTTCTTCAATGGCTGTGCCGACTGGTCAACAGGTCTTCCCGACCAGTAGCCTTATAGCTTCACCGTTCTTGAGCGTTGACCCTTCACAGGCCCGGCCTGTCGGGGTCGGCTCCGCCGCCTCCGGAGGGAGTACGGTAAGCCTGGAAATCGCTCTTGAGCAATTCTCAGGCCCCGTGGATATATACGTCGGAATTTACGCTCCCTCAATAGACCCTGATAATCTGTACCTCGTAACGTCAGACGATGCTTTACAACCCTTATCGATTCAGACCTTGACGGCAAGCAACGGCTTGCAACTGTCTTTGACAGGGATCACCCCCTGGGTGACCAATAGCCCAGGTAATATCAACACACCTCTACTCGGAGCCATACCCGTCTCGACGTTGCCTCCAGGCACCTATTACCTTTACCTTCTCGCAACACCAGCCGGCAGGCTTGATAGCTACTACCTCTGGACAACTGCAGGATTCATCAGCGGTGCGATCACTCCCCCCGCTCAAGCGGCCAACGTGCTTCCAATCACGGTGAATGGTGCCCTTTGCTCAGCTTTCTCCGGTCCCAATACACCCTGCGTCAGTGTCACGATCTGTAGCCCCGGCACCTCAGTCTGTCAGACTATTAGTAATGTCCTGGTAGATACCGGAAGTTTCGGCCTCCGAATTTTCAAGCAGGCCTTGAGCGTTTCTCTCATGCAGGAGGCTATCGATGGGGAGGCCCTTGCAGAGTGCATACAGTACGGAGACGGATCGTCTGACTGGGGACCGGTCCAAACCGCGAGCCTTATTCTTGGTAATGAGCCGGCTGTGCTGGTCCCTATTCAAGTTATCGATTCCACATTCGGCTCCCCTCCCCCTGCATGCGCAAACGCAGACATGGGTCCATCCGATGTCGGATTCAATGGAATCTTAGGGGTCGGCCTCTTCGCGCAGGACTGTGGTCCGACCTGTGCAAGCAGTGCCGAAAACGGGATATATTACGCATGCGGCGGAACGCGCTGCGTCGGAACTACCGTTCCACTTTCCGGTCAGGTTCAGAACCCGGTGGCCCTCCTGCCCCGGGACAACAACGGTGTGATGGTACAGCTTCCGAGCGTTCCTCAGGGCGGGTCGCTTTCTGTTGACGGCTACCTCGTGCTCGGAATCGGAACCGAGTCCAATAATGTCCCTTCGGCAGTCGTGACCTATGAAGCAGACGAATATGGCGAATTCCTCACATCTTTCGAAGGGCAGCTATACAGCAGCTTCATCGATACCGGCTCGAATGGTTTTTTCTTTCCCTCTCCGTCGGTGGGTCTGCTTCCCGACTGCGCCCCTCCAAATTCGGACTGGTATTGTCCCTCATCTATCGTCACTTTGTCAGTCACCAATACCGGCGCAACCGGCTCACCGAGCGGCGTCATCTCTTTCCAAGTAGCCAGCGTTGACAGTTTCGACAATTCGCCCAACAACGTCTTTGATGACATCGGTGGGCCCTATGCGGGACAGTTTGACTGGGGTCTGCCTTTCTTTTTCGGACGGGACGTTTTTGTGGGGCTTGAGGGCGCAGCCTCCAGCCTTGGCACAGGTCCTTACTGGGCGTATTAACCGGACAAAGCCGATTATTTTTGGGTACTCTCAATGGCTTCGGAAAAAAATGACCGTCAGAATATGTCGAGACACATCTTCCCGTCATCGGGGAATCTTCTGGGCTTGTGTTTTGCTATACTGAGTTATATAAAGGTATCAGGGCTCGCAAACGAGACGATCATAGATGAGATTCTTGTAGTTGCAATCGTGCTTTTTCTCGTTGCCAGTCTTGTCTCATACGCATCTATGAGGTCACTCGTAAAGGGGGAATACTATGAACGAATTTCCGAGGTTATTTTTCTCGGGGGCTTGTCATTGCTGGCATGCATCGCGGTGGCTGTCGGGGTTGAGTTCCTCCGGTAAACATGGGGGTAGGCAGATATTCTTGTGAGAGTGAGGCACGGGTAAATCTGAATTCTTTGGATGCAGAATCTTAACGAAAGGCCGGGTAAAATCGTGAGAAGAAGCAATTTCAAAGTCTGGGCGGTCTCTCTTCCCGCAGTCATGCTCTTATCCCTTGGGATTGGAGTGAGGGAAGGTGGGACGCAGTTACCCCCAGTGGCGGCTCCGCTCGTGCGCGAGGGTGCCTTTGCGATGAACCTTGCCGAAGCCCTGAACGTGCGTCACCCGACATCAGAGGTAGAGGCTGAAAGCATGTTGGGGGCAGTAGGTATCTCTCCGCGCAACGGATGGATTGCCGATTATCCGGTAACCCCTGACATTATAGGGGAGCTGCAGGACTCGATTGCCTATGCGGCAGAGGCCCGGACGATCTCGATGGATCAAGATTCGGCACTGAGGACTTTGGCGGATGTTCAGGCTGCCGTTCAAATGTCGGTCAGTCCCGGGGCTTCAGGCCCTCCGTATGCTGAAGGCACGGCGGAGGAAGCACCATCCGGTGAGGGGGCGTATCCTGACCAAACAGCTATTAACAATTACTACTACGAGGCCGGCCCACCTGTCTTGACGTACTACGCGCCTCCGCCTGCTTACTATTACTTGTATGCGTGGGTCCCCTATCCCTTTTGGCGGGGCAGGACTTGGTTCGGGGGATATTTTGTCCTTAATGATTTTCACAGACATTTCATAGAAGGCGGCCGCGTATTTGTGGTCAGCAACCACTTTACTGATATCAAGGCACATAGGGTCTTCAGGATCGATCCGGTGAACAGGCTGAGAGGCAGAACATACGCCGGCATCGGAGCACCACGTTCAAATGCCTTCATCAATGCCGGAACTCAGAGGGCGCAGGAAAGGGTCTTTCATGGCGGCCCAAGCAGGTCGTTTGTACCTTCGAGGAGAGCGACAGGGGCGGCGAGACTTTCGTCCGCAAAGAGTTACGGGGATGTCAATCCATTTTCAGCGGATAGGTCTACGGTAATCCGCCCGGTACCGGCAGAGCGGCTAACCGTCGGGTTGAAAAGGCGGGATCGACATGGGGTGAATCGAGACGATAGATTAGTAGGGATGGAAGGCTTGATGCTACGGTGAGAAGATTATTCTTAACGCTGGGATCATGAGTCTGGAACACGGCGCATCTGCATCTCGCAAGAATCTTCGGGTATCAAAGAACCTATGGGCTGTCTTTGTATTTAGCGGGCTCATGGTAATCGGTTATTTCGACTATCTCACTGGCAATCAGCTCATGTTGTCGGTATTTTACCTACTACCGATATCGCTGGCAGCCTTGAAGATAGGTACATTCAGCGCATTGATAACCGCTGTAGTGAGTGCAGGAGTGGAATCGGTTGTTAATATCTGGGCAGGGGGTTTTTACGGTTCAAGCGTCTTGGTTCATCTTTGGAATACAGGTATCCTCCTGGGTATTTATATTTATATCGCCGTATTGGTTTCTTCTTTAAGAAAAGCCCACACGCGGGAAAGAGAGGGCGCAAGGAAGGACTATCTGACTGGAATAAATAATTTTCAAGGATTCAAAGAATTAGCTGAGAGAGAGATAGAGAGAAGCCGACGATATGGAACAGTTCTGAGTGCAGCCTATATTGACTGCGACAATTTCAAAGACGTTAACGACACCTTGGGGCATGACGCCGGGAGTAGAGTTTTACGAGTTATCGGAGTCACGATACGAAAGCATATTCGTGCGACTGATATCGCCGCCCGCGTAGGTGGCGACGAGTTTGTGATATTGCTGACAGATATCGACCACGACATGTCAGTGGGATTCGTTGAAAAAATGCGGAATCTGCTTTTGCAGGAGATGAAAAGGAACAACTGGAATATAACTTTCAGCATAGGAATGGCGTCTTTTTCAAGGCCACCTGTATCAGTTGAGGAGATACTGAAGAAATCTGATACCTTAATGTATGATGTCAAGAGGGAGACTAAGGATGCGATGAAACATGAAGTAGTGTAATTTCCTGAAATTCACCTATGCGACAAGAGAATTGAAGCTCATGAGAGGTCAAGATGGTTGAAGGACTTTCCCGCAACGCGCCTGATCGTACTATCGTGCTGTCAGGGGAAAGGGAGGGAACAAGGCGTGGAAGGTGAGCCAGCCGAATCATGGAAAACGGTAAGTTAGAAACCGCAAAGGGGATAGAGGCATCACTACGAAAATATATTCCCTTCTTGGAATGGTGGCCCATGGTAAGCCGTCGCACAATAAAAGCGGACATCATTGCAGGAATCACCGGAGCTATAATCGTACTACCTCAAGGCGTGGCATTTGCAATCATCGCAGGGCTACCTCCTGAATACGGCCTCTATTCAGCAATAGTACCGGCAATCATTGCTGCATTGTTTGGATCATCCCGCCATCTCATTTCAGGTCCAACAACGGCGATATCGATTGTGATTTTCACTACACTGAGTCCCCTTGTCCAGCCTTCAAGTACTGAATATATCCAAATGGCCCTGACCCTCACCTTTCTCGCAGGTCTCTTTCAGTTAGGACTCGGGGTCGCCCGTCTTGGTGCCTTGGTGAATTTTGTGTCTCACTCTGTGGTGGTTGGCTTCACCGCAGGGGCTTCAATACTCATTGCAACCAGCCAACTCAGCAATATTCTGGGAATCGCGGCACCCAAAAAACACTCTTTCATTCATATATGGGCAGATATACTATCAAGTCTGCGAGAGACCAACTTCTACGTCCTGTTCATAGGTATTACTACATTAATCGTCGCAGTACTTCTTAAAATCCTGAGGCCCAAGTGGCCTGGAATGCTCATAGCAATGATAACCGGCAGCGTTATGGCCCTGATCATGAAGGGTAGCGAACACGGTATTCGGCTGGTGGGCTCACTTCCCGGTCATCTGCCGCCCCTATCACATCCTTACATCGCGACCGCTTCATTGCGAGAGCTTGCCCCTCCCGCCTTAGCGATTGCTATGCTCGGGCTTGCTGAGGCAGTCTCTATCGCGCGGTCCATCGCAACGAAGTCTGAACAGCGCATTGATAGCAATCAGGAATTCATCGGTCAGGGACTCTCCAATATAGTCGGCAGCTTCTTTTCGAGCTATGCCTCATCCGGATCGTTCACTCGCTCAGGGGTAAACTACGAAGCGGGCGCCAAGACACCATTGGCCGCTGTCTTTGCCGCGCTCGCGCTGACCGGCATAGTATTGCTCATAGCCCCTCTTACGGCCTACCTCCCGATCGCCTCGATGGCCGGAATCCTTTTCCTGGTTTCGTATAATCTTATCGACACGAACCATATTGCCGCCATTATAAGAACGAGCAAGCCAGAGGCTGGAATACTCATTGCGACATTCATCGCAACATTGTTTGTCGAACTTGAATTTGCGATATACGTCGGAGTGATTCTTTCTCTGCTGCTCTATCTCAATCGAACGTCCCATCCGACCTTTGTAACCCTTGCCCCTGATCCCGATAGTAAAAAGAAGAGTTTTATAAATGTGCAGAAGAAACCTCTGTCCGAATGTCCACAGCTTAAGATAATCAGGATTGACGGGTCGATTTTTTTTGGTGCGGTGAACCATGTTGCAGAACAGCTGGATCAGATAACAAGAAACTACCCGGAACAGGCCCACATTCTCATAGTCGGCGGCGGTATAAATTTCATCGACGTCGCAGGATGTCAGACGCTCAACCAGGAGGCCCATCGCTTGCGCGTCAACGGACGCCAGATATACCTCTGCTCACTCAAGAGAGAGGTTGTAGAAGTCATGAAACGGGGCGGGTGTAACAGGAGTATCGGAGAAGAAAACGTCTTTCC
>DASPUT010000131.1 GCA_035622735.1 Thermodesulfovibrionales bacterium
AAGCCGCCTTGGGCGCGGCCTTTTCCGCAGCCCTGTTCATGCTCAGGATGAACTCATCGACCTCCTTTTGGTACCCGACCTTCTTGAGCACATCCGCGACCTTCTGGATCTTTTCTGGCATGAGGATCTTTATAGCCTGATTGCCGAAATAGCCGTTGACCTGTGAAACGCTCTTCACCGCGTTCTCAGTCCCGACAGACAGGGCTTCCTTCAGCCCGGAAGCGGTTGTCGCTTCGTCAGTCCCCCCTTTCCCGGAGAGGCCTGCGCCTTTTTTTACGTCATCGAGCAGGCCGGCATGGGTAAGAAATACGAAAACACCGAGGACAAGGAAAATCGTAAGCAGCAGCTTCTTCATCTGCGACTCCTTCCTTCCACAATAAGGGTAAAGCCTCCCGCACCACCTCTCTGAGCGGATCTCCCTTCATTTCCTAAACCTTTCCGAAGACATACTTTGCCATCAATTGCTCGATATCTATGGCGGACTCCGTCTCTCTGATCCTTCCGCCCCCGGGAAGGATTTTCTCAGAAGCTCCGGGCGTTATCTGGATATATTTTTCACCGATGAGGCCCTTCGTCTTCACCGATGCGATCGCATCCTCCTGCACCTTGATACCGGTGTTAATGCTCAGTTCGAGCAACGCCTGATAGTTGTCAAGTCCGATGCTCTTCACCCTTCCTATCTCGACGCCCGCTATTTCGACGGAAGCGCCCGGCTTGATCCCTCCGACCTGGTCAAACTGCGCATAGATCTCGTACCGCCCCCCACCGATAACCTCGAGTTTTCCGAGTTTTATCGATATATAGCCGAGGGAGAAGATACCCACAAGAATAAAAATACCGACAACGACTTCAAGGTCAAGCTTCTTCATCCTTCCTCCTCATGCTCATCCGACTGATTCTATGGGCCCTTCGAGGCTGCCCGTAATAAACTGCTTCACCACCGGGTTCGACGACCGCTTAATCTCCCCGGGCGTCCCTACCTCAACGATAACCCCATCGTGCAACATCGCGACCCGGTCTGCCACATCGAATATCTCCGGGATTTCATGACTTATCATGACACCCGTAAAACCATATTTCTTGTGGGTTGACCTGATGAGCCGGTGAATCGAATTCAAGATGATCGGATCAAGACCGGTCGTCGGCTCATCGAAAAAGACGACTTTCGGTTCCGTGATGAGGGCGCGGGCGAGGGCAACCCTTTTTTTCATTCCCCCGCTCAGTTCCGCCGGATACTTCTTCCCAATCCCCCTGAGGCCGACATCCTCGAGGGAACGCAGCACCTTTTCGCGAATCTCGCCCTTATCCAGTTTCGTCTTTTCCCTAAGGGGAAAGGCGACATTCTGGTACGCCGTGAGGGAATCAAAGAGCGCCCCGCCTTGAAAAAGGACACCGAATTTCTCTCTCATCTCATCGACAGCCCCCCCCGTGAGCTTGGTAACATCTACCCCGTCGATGAGAATGCTCCCTGAGTCGGGTTTTATGAGCCCGATGATATGCTTTAAGAGAACACTCTTGCCTCCGCCGCTCTTCCCCATAATCACAACCAGCTCTCCGTCTGCAATCGTCAGGTTTATGCCCTTGAGCACCCGCTGCCCGTCAAAGGATTTCTTTAGGTTGATCGTCTCTATCACTGTCGCCCCTTACAACAAGACCGATCCAAGGAAATAATCCCAAATGAGAATGAATACCGAAGACATGACAACCGCCTCCGTGGTGGCCTTACTGACACCTTCCGCGCCGTATCCCGTATAGAAACCTTTATAGCAGCTCACCCATGCGACGATTACGCCGAAACTCATCGACTTATATAATCCCATCCGGATGTCGGACATCTCAATGAAAGTTTCCATCTGAGAGAAATAAGTCCCCGAACTCACCCCGAGCAGGTCGACCCCCACAACATACCCCCCGTAGATTCCGATGAGGTCAAAGATCGCCGCCAAAAGAGGAAAGACTATCACTGAGGCGACGACATTCGGAACGGCGAGATAGCGTATCGGGTTGAGAGCCATTGAGGTCAGCGCGTCTATCTGCTCCGTAATTTTCATGATCCCGATCTCGGCAGTGAGGGCAGAGCCAGCCCTCCCGGTAACCATGAGGGCGGAAAGGACCGGACCGAGTTCTCGTATCAGACTGAGAGCAACCGCAGGGCCAAGCAGCGCTTCCGAGCCGAATTTCCTCAGGGTATAGAACACCTGCAGGGCGAGCACCATACCCGTGAAGGAACCGGTAAGGAGAATTACGAGGAGGGACCTGTTGCCGAAAAACCGTATCTGTCTGAGAAGTACGCGCAACTTGAAGGGGGGGCGGAAGATGCATGAAATGGTATGAACCAGAAAGATGACCATGTGGCCCATACTTCTCACCACGGATAGTGATAGTGAACCTACCGCCCTCAGGAATCCTTCCATACCGTTCCCCTGTCCCCCGCCTTCCCCTGACTGAGATCGCTCTCTTTCCTCTAGTTAGGATAAAGGGAAAAGACCTTGTTGTCAAACCACTCCCGGGTTTCTATACTTTCAAGACGGGATGTCTGCTATAATACGTTCGTATCGATAATCCTTTCTCAGAAAAGGGGAATCCGTGACGCGAGTATTCATCGCAGATGACCACGCCATCGTCCGCAAAGGGCTGCGGCAGATTATCGAGGAGACTCCGGATATCGTCGTGGCCGAAGAGGCCGGGACGAGTCAGGAGATCTTGACCAAGGTGAAAAAGACGGACTGCGACGTGCTCTTGCTCGACATCGCCATGCCCGGGTCCAACGGTCTCGAGATCCTTAAGCAGGTGAAGCTCGAGAGGCCCGATCTGGCCGTCATGATGCTGAGCATGCATCCCGAGGAACAGTACGCAGTGCGTTCGTTGAAGGCGGGAGCCTCAGGATACCTCACAAAGGGAAGTGCACCGGCAGAGTTGATCGATGCCATACGGAAAGTATCGACGGGGAGAAAGTTTATAAGTCCTTCCCTTGCCGAAAGGTTGGCCTTTGACCTGGGCGGGGCCTCGGAAAAGCCCCTCCACGATACCCTTTCGGACCGTGAATTCCAGGTAATGTGCATGATCGCATCGGGGAAGACCGTGGGTGAAATCGCCGAAGAACTCTCGCTCAGCGTTAAGACCATCAGCACCTACCGGTCGAGGATACTCGAAAAGATGCAGATGAAGAATAATGCTGAAATAACCCATTACGCATTGCAGCAAAGGCTTGTAGACTGATATCCCTTCCTTGCATTCCCTTCGCGGCATCAGTGGGAACCGCTGATTCGCAAATCCCGTGTCTTTGTCCACTCTCAGATCTCTTTGCTTGTGCCTCTATTCCAAGTAAATGTTTCTAAATTGATTGCAGGACAAACGCTGACAGAAAAATCAGACTAATTCCGATAGCGTATTCTGCCGATTATCCTCTACTATAGTCTTAGTGCCTGCAATGATAAAGATACTCATCGGTGATGACCACACGCTCGTCCGAAAGGGGCTGAGGCAGATCATCGAGGAAGCTCCGGACATGGTTGTCGTTGATGAGGCTTCCAGCGGCAATGAGGTGCTGGACAAAATCGCGAGCGGCGATTATGACGTGGTTTTGTTAGACATCACGATGCCCGGGAGAGATGGTCTCGATGTCCTGAAAAAGATAAAATCGGCGAGACCCGGACTTGCGGTTCTCATGTTGAGCATGCACCCCGAGGAACTCTATGCCCTGCGGGCCTTAAGAACCGGCGCCGCCGGATACCTCACAAAAGAGAGCGTGCCTGACGAATTGATTCATGCAATACGGCAGGTGGCGTCGGGGAAAAAGTATATTAGGCCCTTGTTCGCCCAGAGGCTGACTCAGAAAGCAGATGTCAGCCGTAGGAACAACATTCCTTCCTGAAAAATCAGTGCGATATCCCGGCAATAGTGTCTTGTAGGACAAAAACCTACGGGCGATAACTCAAAAGTCTTACAAAAAAATCAGACATCTGCGGATATTTTTTTTATTTTTCGCCCCCTATACTAAACCTAGTTAAGGCCCATGTTTTCAGTCCCCATGACAATGATATGTGACGGGTCTCCTTTTTCTTAATGACCGGACGGGGGTGCGCAATGACAGAAGGATTCGACGATTTCGCGGATTATACCGAACAGAGCGATCTTGATTTTACCGGAAGAGGATTCGGTGACGGGTCTCCGACGATCCTCGATGAAGAGCACGAGAACGAATCGGCATACGGAGAAGACGGGTCGCCTGAAGGAAGACGGAAGGTCTCCTTTTTTGATTACGAGCATGAACCCCTGCAGACCTATCTCAGGGAAATGAGTATCATCCCCCTCCTGAAAAGCGCCGACGAGATACGGATCGCGAGATGTATCGAAACGGCCGAAGAAAAGCTTTTGACCGCCGTCTTTTCTCTCCCCTTTGCCCTGGAAGAACTGGTCAACATCGGTTCCCTCGTCAGGAAAGGACGGCTGTCACTCGCGGATATCCTGCAGGGCACCGGGGAATCGAAAGAACTGTCTGAAGCCGATGAAAAAGCCTTCTTCTCGGTTCTCAACAGGATAAGGAGACTGCTCCGGAAGGGAACGGATTTCCTCAATGGAGGAAGGGCGGCAGAGCATATCACCGCACTCAAGCTGAAGCATGATTTCCTCGTCTCTCTTTCGAAAAAACTCGAAGAGACGGCGGAAGAGGTCAAATCGGTCAGGGAGAAGATGGCGGCGCTCGGCAGAAGGCTCAGGGCCTTCGGTTATGATACCGAAGCTCTCCTTCGGGGCGGTCTCAAGGTATCGTCGGGATCTCGCGGCAGGGGCTCGCGGCAGAGCACGAAGAAGAGTGCCCACGATGCACTCGTAGAACGGTACCGGGAGTACCGTGACACGATCCGCGAACGGGAACGATTGATCGGCGCACCCTTCGAAGAAATGAAGCGGATGTTACAGATCCTGTCCGAAGCACGAGCAGAAATCGACGGCGCCAAGAATGCCATGATTGAGGCCAATCTCAGACTCGTCATAAGCATAGCGAAACGGTATATCGGAAAGGGATTGAGTTTCTCCGACCTCATTCAGGAAGGGAATATCGGCTTGATAAAGGCCGTCGACAAGTTTGAATACCGGAGGGGATACAAGTTCAGCACCTATGCGACATGGTGGATCCGGCAGGCGATAACGAGGGCTCTTGCCGATCAGTCGAGGACGATACTGATACCCGTACACATGGTAGAAGTGCTCGGGCAAATCACAAAGGTTACGAGACAACTCGT
>DASPUT010000132.1 GCA_035622735.1 Thermodesulfovibrionales bacterium
GTATCGAGAAAGGCAATCTCCTTCCCATTTACTCTGGCTAGGTATGCGCCGATATGCTGGGTTATGCCGCCCGCTTCACTCTCGGTGACCTTGGTCTCTCTGATTGCGTCGAGCAGGGAGGTCTTCCCATGGTCTACGTGGCCCATGATGGTTACCACCGGCGGACGATGGAGAAGGGCCGCCGTGTCTTCAGCCACCTCTTCAAGGAGCGGCTCTTCCTCGATATTCGAAATCTCGAGCTTGACGCCGTAACTTTCCGCGATGAGAAGGGCAGCATCCGAATCGACAGGCTGATTTATCGTCGGCATGTATCCCATCTCCATGAACTTCTTTATGACCTCCGAGAGTTTCACGCTGATAAGCTCGGCAAACTCCTTTACCGTCATGCCTTCCCGCATCTTCAGCTGTTTCTTCCTCGGCGCGGTTATCTGGGGCTGAAATTTTTCCGCAACCTTCGGCGATACCCGGTCTTTCCCCGGTTTTCTGAACGTCTTCACTTCATGCCACTTCTTCGGCTCTATTTTCCGCACAGCCTGAAAGGCCCGCTGCATGGCAGGCTTTGCCTTAAATTTCTCGACCTTCTCCGTCTCCATCTCCTTCTTAAACCTGTCGGGGACGGCGAGTTCCGGCTCCTCGGGAGAGAGGGGAGACTCCGTCGCGGTTTCCTTCTCGGGCTGAGGGAACTGCTCGATCTCGGGAGGGGCGGGAGCCTCCTTCTCCGGGGCTTCCGTCACAAGCTGTTCTGTCTGTTTTTCCGCCTTTTCCGCCTTCTTCTCGGCAGGCTGAGACGGAGTTTTTTTGGCTGGAACGACTTTGGCTGCAGGCTTTTTCGGTGGGGCGGCCGGTTCCGGTTTCCCCTTCAGGAGGCGCTCCGCCTTGGCCGCTGTCTCATCGTCTATACTCGAAGAGTGGGTCTTCCCTTCGATGCCGAGCCGTACAAGAGCCGCAATTACCTCTTTATTACCGACATCCAATTTCTTGGCAAGCTCATAAACTCTCATTTTTGACATCTCTCTCAGGCCTCCATTCCAAAACCGGCAAGAGCCGAGCGGCCCCTGCGACGCACTTGTAAGCTCTGGAGTAAAATGTTATCATAAAAAGCTTCTTTTATGCAATTTGGGTAAAGACCGGTCCTAGAACTCTTTTGTGATGTCTGCGGGAGGGATTGAGACCGGAAGAAAGAGAGGAGGAGAAAAAATGGCTAAGTGTTTTTCATGCGGAAAGGGAAAAGTAGTTGGCAATAACGTGAGCCATGCGAACAACAGGACGAAGCGGCAGATCCTTCCGAACTTGCAGAGGACCCGCATCGCAACCGACAGCGGCATACGCCGCGAGTATATCTGCACGCGGTGTCTGAGGTCAGGACTTGTCAAGAAGGCCCTGTGAACAGAATCCGCGGCCTCCTGTCTCCCCTCGTGAAGAACCTGGGGATCGAGGGGGCGCTCAAACTCGAAACCATGCGGAGGCAGTGGAGTAACATTATCGGCCGACCTCTTTCTCTCCACATCTGGCCGTCCAGCCTGCAGAACAATGAACTCCTCATCAATGTAGATTCGCCCGTCTGGCTCCAACAAATCAGTTTCTATAAGACCGCCATCATGAAGAAGCTGCAGTCTTTTGATGTCAGGGATATACGTTTCAGGCTTGGTAAGGTGGGGTCGGAAAGGAGCCTCCAGCAGTCTCCTTCTGGCAGAGAGATAAGGGCCTCCCTCGACCATGAGACCGCGGCGTATATCGAAGCTACGATATCTGGCATCGAGGACGACGAACTGAGAGACAGAATCAGAAAGGCTATGGAGAAGGCTTTTTCACGGTGAAGGAGTTGAAAGGGAGCGAATCGATAATCTGTTGTTATCATCACCTGATCACCGGCCTCATGAAGCTTCGTAGTTGACTGTATCATAGAATCGCGGATAAAATGGTCTCCTCATATTTGTAGCATTTCTGTACGCCCGGCCCCGCGATCATCGATTAGCCTGCGAAAACCTGTACGAACCCAGAAATTGCCGTTTACTATCCTTTCTCGGAATTCATTGCGACGGAAAGTTACAAACATCCTCTCATGACGGAGGGAGGTAATCAGGGTCAGGCGGTTTTGGGGGGGGGCCTTCCGGAGGGGGACCCCGAAAGGTTCCGCTTTTCGGAATTACCCTAGGCCCTAATTACGCCTTTACTTTATTACAAATTGCTCGGGGGGAAAAAGGAAAATGAGACGGGTTTTAGGCTTGCCTGCGGTCCGAGCAGTGCGCCTGCCTTCTTATCTCGAAGTGATACGCGAACTGACGGAATCGGGGTACGCCGCTTGATCGATCCGTTGCGAAACAACAGCCTATCAACGACTCTGCGCTAACAGGCTGTTTACCATCTCCACGGCCTGCTTCACCGTCGTGATCTTCGGGACATCTTCATCCCTCACCGATACCTTAAACTTTTTTTCAAGGGCAACGGTGATCTCGATGGCCTTGATCGAATCCACTTCAAGGTCTTCGAAAAAATTCTTCTCAGGGGTCACCTCTTCCTCAGCAAACCCCGATATGTCCGAGATTATTGATACGATTTCCTTCTCAACACTATTCCCGTTCATGCACTTTTTCCCCCGTCAGATCGATTCTTATCTCTATCCCGACCGTGCGCATTTCGCGACTTCACGCTTCTTACGCCGATTCAGCCTGTTTCTCGTAAATGAGGATCGGCCTCTCCTTCTTCAGTATCGTGTCGTCGTTGATAAGACATTCCTTGACGCCCTTCTGTGAGGGTATCTCGTACATCACATCGAGCATGACCTCTTCGAGGATCGCACGGAGACCCCGGGCACCCGTTTTTCTATCGACCGCCTTTTTTGCGATCGCAGAGAATGCGCCATCGGTAAATCTCAGCCGCACGTTATCGAAAGAGAGGAGTTTCTGATACTGCTTTATCAGGGAATTCTTCGGTTCCGTGAGTATCTTCACGAGGGCCGCCTCATCGAGCTCCTTTAAAAGTGCGATCACCGGCAGCCTTCCGACAAACTCGGGGATCATGCCATACTTGATGAGGTCTCCCGGCTCGATGTGGCTCAGCACGCTGCCGACTTTCTTCTCCTTCTCGCCGATAACCTCGGCACCGAAGCCGAGCGTCTTCTTGCCGATCCGCTGTCCCACAATATCATCAAGCCCGACAAAGGCACCGCCGCAAATGAAGAGGATGTTTGTCGTATCGACCTGGATGAACTCCTGCTGGGGATGCTTCCTTCCGCCCTGCGGAGGGATACTCGCCATAGTCCCTTCGACGATCTTGAGGAGTGCCTGCTGCACCCCCTCGCCCGAAACGTCGCGCGTAATGGAAGGGTTCTCCGATTTCCTGCTGATCTTGTCTATCTCATCTATGTAGACGATCCCCCGCTGAGCCCGTTCCACGTCAAAATCCGCAGCTTGGAGGAGCTTGAGGATGATGTTTTCCACATCCTCACCCACGTACCCGGCTTCCGTAAGCGTCGTCGCATCCGCTATGGTGAACGGCACATCGAGAAGCCGCGCCAGGGTCTGGGCAAGGAGCGTCTTCCCCGTTCCCGTCGGACCGATGAGCAGGATATTGGACTTCTGAAGTTCGACATCTGATGAATCAGGACTGTAGATTCTCTTGTAGTGGTTATGAACCGCAACGGAAAGGATCTTCTTCGCCCTGTTCTGCCCTATGACATAATCATCGAGAAACTGGTGTATCTCCTTGGGAGTCGGAAGCTTCGGCAGCGCCTGTGTCGTCGCCTCGGGATAGAGTTCCTCATCGATTATGTCGTTACAGAGTTCGACACATTCATCGCAGATGTAAACGGTCGGACCTGCAATGAGCTTCCTCACCTCATCCTGGCCCTTTCCGCAGAAGGAGCATTTCAGTTTCTGTTCATCTCTCTCTTTCTTGGCCATACAGATCCTCCCTATGTTGCAGGGCACCCCCCCTCATAATCCGTGAGACAACAGGAAGAGGCTACTTTTTCTTGATGCTGTGAATAACCTCGTCCACAATGCCGTACTCCCTGGCTTCTTCACCCGACATGAAGAAATCCCGCTCCGTGTCCGTCTGTATCTTTTCGATCCCCTGTCCCGTATGATCTGCAAGGATCCCGTTGAGGATGTCCTTTGTCCTGAGGATCTCTCTCGCATGGATCTCGACATCGGTCGCCTGTCCCTGGAAGCCACCCATGGGCTGGTGTATCATGATCCGTGCATGGGGCAGGCCGAACCTCTTCCCCTTCGTTCCCGCCGCCAGCAACAACGCACCCATACTCGCCGCCTGTCCGATACAGTAAGTAGCGATATCGGACTTCACATACTGCATGGTATCGTATATGGCAAGACCGGCAGAGACGATGCCGCCGGGCGAATTGATATAGAGGTGGATATCCTTGTCCGGGTCTTCGGTCTGGAGGAACAGCAGCTGAGCGATGACGGTATTCGCGACGATATCGTCGATGACCGTCCCGATAAAGATGATCCTGTCCTTGAGAAGCCTCGAATAGATATCGTATGCCCTCTCGGAACGCCCTGTCTGCTCTATGACAATCGGTATCAAACTCACGCTATGCTCCTTTCTCCGCAACAGCCTTCGACAGGATGAGGTCGAGGACCTTCTCTTCGAAGAGGGAATTCTTGAGGCTCTCGAGAGAGCCGTCCCTCGAAAGATAAAATTTCATAAGCTTTTCAGGGGGAACGCCAAACCTCATCGCCATGGAGATGATCGCGTTCTTGAGGTCGTCTTCACTCACCACGACCTTCTCCTTCCTCCCTATCGCGGAGAGGAGCAACGAGGCCTTCACGTTTCTGACGGCATCCGGATGCAACCGCTCTTTCAGCGTCTCGGCGTCACTTGCAGTTTCCTCTCCGTCCCCCTTCGCAGTCTCCCTCGAAACGAGCGCCGCAAGCTCACCTTCGAGGAGGGATTCGGGGACATCGAAGTCATGGGAATCGAGAAGCTTCTTGAGCAGTTCCGCTTTCTGTATCCTTGCGGCCTCATTCTTCTTCGCCTTCAGTACCTCATTCCTCACATGCTCCTTCAGCGCCCCGAGAGTTTCGAATCCCATGTCCTTCGCGAATTCGTCGTCGAGAACGGGGAGACTAATCTTTTTGATATCCTTCATGACGACATCGACGGCGAGACTTTTCCCGGAAAGCTTTTCGGGCAGATGACCTTCAGGGAATGTCGTCTCTATACGCAACTCGTCGCCTTTCTTCAAACCGATGAGCTTCCGGGAAAATTCCTCCGGGAAGAGACTGCCTCCGACCTTGAAGACCTGATCCTTCACTTCCAGGTCGTTATCCTTCGCAGAATAATCGAAGGAGACGAGGTCGTCCATGGTCACCGGGCCTTCGGATGGCTCGTAGGAAGCCCGCTCCTCCTGAGACCTCTTGAGAACACTATCGACATCTGCGTCATCAACTGCGGTCTCGATCTCCTTGACCGTCATCCCCTCATAGATCAGGTGTTCCATCTTCGGCATAATCTCGACCGTGATCGTCATCGAGACGGGCCGATGCCGTTTGAAATCTATGGCCTCCTCTATCACGGGATCGGCGACCGGAGTAATGTCAGCCTTCTTCAGAGAATCAGCATAAACCTGAGGTATCATCCGGTCGAGAACCTCTTCCTCGACCCTCTTTCCGAATTTTTTCTCCACCAGTCCAATCGGCGCCTTCCCCGTCCTGAACCCCGGCAGGGCCGCAGTCTTCCTCACTTTTTCGAGGGAATCCTGTATCTCTTTTTCGATGGTATCAGCTGAAATCTCGATCTTCAGACGTTTTTTTGTAGCGCTGATATCTTCCACGGTCTTAAGCATATACCCTCCAAATGAACCATTTTACTCTACCATAACCTAGCCGGACTTATCAAACAAAGGACGCGAATTACTGGCTCAGAACAGGGATGAAGCAAGAATGAGGTGAGACAGGAAGAGCATCATGACAGTAACCAAGACCACGGTCTGCCGCCTTCCGCTCTGTCGAGAAAGGGAACAAAACAGCGGGACGAAAGCGAGGGCACCCGCCGGAGTCAGTACCGTACGAAAAAAGAATGTTCCTCGGAAAAAACCCAGTGATGATTACTTGCTGTTGAGTGCGTCTCTCAATGCCTTGCCGACCTTGAAATGAAGGACCCTCTTGGAAGGGACTTCGACCTTCTCGCCGGTCTTTGGATTCCGTGCAGTCCTCGGCTTCCTCTGTTTGAGTCTGAAATTTCCGAATCCCCTGATTTCGATTTTGTCACCCTTTGAGAGAGCCTCCTTGATGCTGTCAAATACCGTATCGACAATGATCTCCGTCTGCTTCCTCGTGAGTCCTTCGACACGCTCTGAAACGCTGTCAATGAGAACCGATTTCGTCATAAAACCTCCTTACCTTTGGGTTTGCCTTCTTGCTCTGTCTCAGCCCGGTAATCCCTTCAGCATCTACGGGGAAAACAGATATTTTATCTTCACCGTCGGAAACAAATCGGACAATTCCTTCGGCAGTCCGCCTCTCAGAAAGTCAATCAGGGAAGTCTTTTCCTTCTTTTCCACCACCGTCGGTTCTCCCTTGATCCCTGCGAGTTTGGCCGCGACGGTTACCGCATCCTCAAAGCTTCCCAATTCATCTACGAGCTTCACCTCGACCGCCTGCCTGCCGGTAAA
>DASPUT010000133.1 GCA_035622735.1 Thermodesulfovibrionales bacterium
GAGCGGCGTGGATCTCAACGGAGCGCCCCTCATGCCCCCTTACAACCCTGCAATGAGGGAGTACGAGGTATGCTTCAAATGTCACGCGGACTGGGCTCCCAAGTCCCCTTACATCCCGAGGGTCATCATCTCGACAAATACGCGCCTTCAGTTTGACATGACGAACCCCTCTTTCCATCCGGTCGCCACGATCGGCAGGAATATGAATGTCCCGAGCATACCTTCGCAATTCGCGCCAACCCTCACGGTGATGAGCATGATTTACTGCAGCGACTGCCACAGTGATGATGACGGCTCCCGGGGCCCTCACGGCTCGGCATATCCTCCCATTCTGAGAGATCGTTACGATACCTTCGACCCGAACCCCGTCTCAGAGAGTTTTTCGACCTATGCCCTCTGCTATCGGTGTCATAACAGGGACAATCTCTTGAGCGACGCGAGCTTTAAACACCGGGAACATGTCGTCGCTGATAGGGCTCCATGCTCTGTTTGCCATGACGCCCACGGAATCCAGGACAACTTCGTCACGGGAAGCCACATACACCTCATCAATTTCGACACGCGAAGCGTAACCCCCGTGTCGCCGAACATCTTCCCGGTTTACAACGGACTATCGAGGAGCTGCACCCTGGTCTGCCACGGCAAAACCCACGACAGCACTCTCACCTATTAGCGGAAATATCGTCGAAGCTTCGATAACCCTCCACTCCGACGGATGAGGCCAGAACAACTCTGAGGCGAGGTCTATCGTCCCGGACCCGTAGATTCTTTCGTAATCTTAATCAGGGAAAAGGCCGTCGCCCCTACAAGAGGGTTCATCCCTCGTACATGACCTTCCCCATATCAGAGAGATCATATCCGCCCAGGTTCGAGACCGCTTCCCTAAATTCTCCGTCATTCCTGATGATATCGATGAGGGCCTTGATCATCTCCGTCTCCATAAAATCACTCGCGATCGCGATATCATAACGCTCCCTCGCCACAGGGATGAAGTCCAGGTCGAGCGCGCGCGCAGCCGCGAGTATCGCAAGACCAGTATCCGCAACCCCGCTCAGCACCGCGGACGCGACACCCATATGGGTATATTCTTCCCTGTCATACCCCCTAATGCGCGTTGGTTCGATTCCCCTTTCCCTGAGGTGTTTATCAGTGAGAAGCCTCGTTCCCGCGCCCGCCTGTCTGTTGATATAAACGACGTCGTCTCTCACCAGGTCCTCAAACCCTCTGATATTTTTCGGATTCCCCTTCCTCACGAGCAATCCCTGCTGCCTGTAAACGAGGTTGACGAGGGTAACACGCTTACCAACGAGCAATCTCTCTATGTAGGGGACGTTGTAGAGTCCCGTCTCCTCATCAAGGAGATGGGTTCCCGCCACGTGCGCCTCTCCCTTCTTCAGTGACATCAGTCCGCCCATCGAGCCGACATGGGCAGAGGCAAAGGAGTATTCCGGATATCTCTTCTTCAGGGAATTCGAGAGGAGATCGAGTGCGTTGTCGTGGCTCCCGATGCAGACGATCGTGTTTCTGATTTCGTGCTCCGGCCTCAGCAACTCGACCTCAATCTCCGTACCGGCCCCGATTCCCTCCGAGAGGGACGGGATCCTCACCATCCCGTCGGCCCTCACGAGGGACATGATAACACCTGCCCCCCTGCTCACCGGCGTCGCTATCGTCTTTTCCCCCACCACGCCGACCTTCACCCGCACGAATTCCTCCTGTCCCAGCGCCGAAGACAGCTGCCTCGACAACCGTGCCCTTATCCTCTCCGGCTCCTGCATCCTGAGCCCCTGCCAGGCGTAGAGGATCGGCTTCGCAAAGAGATGAAACGTTATATACGCCGATACCGGATAACCGGGTATCCCGAGTACCGGTTTCCCTCCCACGATGCCGAGGATGACCGGCTTTCCGGGCTTTATTCCGACACCGTGGATGAGAACCTCTCCGGCCTCACGGATCGCCTGCGCCGTAAAATCTTCCGAGCCCGCGGATGAACCGGCATTGATGACTACCATGTCGGCAGCGCGAGAGGCGTCTGAAATTACCGCCTTGAGCGCGTCGAGATCGTCACGGACAATCGGATACCGCCTGAGATTCGCTCCCCATTCCGTTACGAGACCGCCCAGGACCCGCGAATTATACTCGATGATGTTTCCCCGGACCAGTTCGGAGCCCGGTTCGACGATCTCATCTCCCGTGGGGATGATGGCAACCTCAGGCCTCTTTCTTACGAGAATATCCGTATGCCCTCCCGCAAGCAGGGCGCCGATATCCACAGGCCTGATCCTGTGATTTTCAGGAACGATAAGCTCCGTCGCCACGATGTCTTCTCCAATCGTTCTCACATGCTGCCATGGGGTGGCAGGTTCGGTAATCTCGATGGAGCCTTCAGACGGCTCATGACCAGGACCCTTCCCTTCGCCGGATACACGGGGTGCCGAAGTCTTTTTATCCCTGATGATATTCACGTCCTCGATCATGATCACTGCGTTGAACCCGTCGGGTATCGGGTCCCCGGTGTCCACGGGTATCGCCTGCCCGGGCATCCTGAGGATCACCGGCTCTGTCTCGGACGCTCCGAACGTCTCCGCAAACCTGACAGCGTAGCCGTCCATCGCAGCCGAGTGATAGAAAGGAGAGGAAAGCCTCGCGGAGATCGCTCCTGCGGTTATCCGCCCGAGGGACTCGACCACCCTGACCTGCTCAGGGGAAAAGGCCCTGCCGAGCCCTTCCCTGCCGAGTCTCTCCTTCCATACCCTGAGCGCTTCGTCCAAGGGGGTGCTTTCGAGGTATATCGTTCTTTTCATGCGGTCATCTCCCACGGAGATGTTCAGCATCGTCAGAGACTGCTCGCGACGATTCGATGAACATCTTCTGAAATGAGGTGGCAATAAACACGGACGTCTTTCTTCCTCACATGGTCCTCCGCGTTCTTTTTGGCGATCCGGCATAGCCTCCTGAGGGTGTCAAACCGCTTGCCGTAATAAAGCCAGGGGAAGAGGTCACCGGTATCCGCATTCGCGAAGGGCAGCAATTCATCCGCCCGGAGGCCCACACTCTTGAGAAGCACCAAGAGGTCTCCCATCTTCGGCTCGGTCTTCCAGGCAGCAAGTCTGATTACATCGGGCCAGGTCGCAACGATATGGAGCCTCTCAACTTCCTGAGACAGGCCCATAACAGAACCGAGGATGTCGCCGCCGGCGAGCCGACAGTCCTCTTCCGCGGAGTGACAGGTCTCCCGGTGAATCCTGCCCGACTCCTCATCCGAGGCGATAATCACTTCTCTCATCCCGCTCCCACCGGCTTCATCTCAGGTTCAGGAATGCGAGCGACTCGATATGATATGTATTGGGAAAAAAATCGATAAGCGCAAGCGACTCGAGGTCATACCGGTCGTTCATTTTTTTTAGGTCTCTTGCGAGGGTCGCCGGATTGCACGAGAGGTAAACTACCTTTTTTGCCCCCAGATCGAGAACCTTCTTCAGACAGTCCCGCGTTAAGCCGGGCCTCGGGGGATTCAGGACAACGATGTCATAGCTGCTCTCTCCGAGAAGCTTTTCACCCCGCCGCTTCCCTCCTCGTTCGAGACTCTTCTCGGCCGATAGCCCGATAAACCTGCAGTTCTTTATGCCGTTGAGCATGGCGTTTCTCTTTCCGTCCTCCGCCGCAAAGCGGTTCTCTTCCACCGCAATTACCTCTTCCGCTCCCACCGAGAGGGGGAGGGCGAAGTTGCCGGCTCCCGCATAGAGGTCGAGGACCTTCTTACCGCTCAGCGGAGCCAGCCTTTCGACCACGGTCTCGACAACCTTCCTGTTCAGGGACCAATGGCTCTGGAAAAAGCTCCAGGGGGTGACCGAATACTTCAATCCGTTGAGGTCGAGCGTGATGTAATCCTTACCCTGAGAATCGCCGTTCTCAAAGGCTATTCCGGCTATCTCCGCATCGAGGACCCCCTGAACGAGTTCATCGGTGACATCGCCCTTCACGATCGCCGCAAGGGTGTCACCGAATATAACAGATATTTCCTTGAGTCCTGTAAGCCCAATACCCCTCAATTCCCGCAAGGCACCGTTTATCTCATCGACCATGACGGGACATTCCTCGATACGGAGGATATCCCTGGTCCCTTCCCGGTAAAAACCGACCTCTCCTTTCGGTGAGACCTTAAATTGCGCCCTGTGCCTGTAGCGGAACTCTCTGTCCGTGAGAGGAGGCAGGAGCTGAACGTCAAGACCGCCGATCCGTCTCATCGTATCACGGATTATCTCCTCCTTCATCGAGACCTGACCTTCATACTCGACGAACTGCAGCTGGCAGCCCCCGCAGAGTCCGAATACCCTGCACGGCGCTTCTCTCCTCGAGGGGGAAGGTTCAAGGATATTTCTTGCCGTGGCAATGCTGTAATCCTTCTTCTTCTCCTCGATCGCGACTTCAACGAGTTCACCGGGGATGGCGCCCCTGATAAATACGACCTTGCCGTCCCTGCCGATCGCGTATCCCCCGTAAACCGGACTTTCCGCTCTCATCGTCACGTTCATTACTTCTTACCGAGGAGTTTCTTTACTGTCTCTTTCAGCTCTGTCAGTTCCGCAGATTTCACGATATAGGCCTCCGACGCCCAGACGGCGAAATCGTCCCGATAGTCATACGCCGTCGACATGATTATCGGAATCCGGGGCTTCTTCTCCTTCATCTGCCGCAAGAGTTTTATGCCGTCCATATCGGGCATGAGGATATCGAGGGTAACAAGATCGGGATTCTCCTTTTCGAACAACTCTATCGCCTCCGTGCCCGTTGCGGCAACAACGACCTCGTACCCTTCCTCCTCGAGTTCTTCCTTGTAGAGTCTCCTGATATGCAGGTCATCATCAACAATGAGTATCTTCATGATACCTCCTTTCCCTTCGGTAAAAAGACCCGTATTGTTGTACCGGCTCCGGCCTTACTCCTCACTTCCACCCTGCCCTTGTGCTCTTCGATGATCCGCCGCGTTATCGCAAGCCCGAGACCGGTTCCCGTCGGTTTTGTAGTATAAAAGGGATCAAAGATAAAAGGCATGTCCTTTTCATCGATGCCGGCCCCCGTGTCACTCACCTCGGCGACAATAAAGTCATCCCTCGCGTAAGTCTTCACCCTTATCTCTCCATGAGTCCCGACAGCCTGAATGGCGTTATTCATAATATTCAAGAAGGCCTCCTTTATCCTGTCGGGGTCCAAGAGGGAGGTGGCGACTTCGCCGAAACTCGTCCCGATAGTGATCCCCCTTTCCCCGATCTCGGAAGCCACGAGAGAAAGGATATCGCCGAGCAGGGCGTTGATATCCACGGTCGTCCTGGACAGCCTCACCTCACGCACAAAACCGAGGATGTCCTTCAGAATTTCCTCGAGCCTCCTCACCTCATTCGTGATGATCGAGGCGTACTCCTTCAGGTTGCCGTCGAGCTTCTTCTCCAGTCTCAGGGCGAAGCCGCCTATCGAGACGAGGGGATTCCTGATTTCATGGGTGACCTTTGCCGCCACCTCTCCGAGTGCCGCCATCCTCTCTGCATTCGACAGCCTCTCCTGGATATTCTTTATCTCGGTGATATCCCTGACGATGTGAACGGTCCCCATGAAGTTGCCCGAGGTGTCGAAGATCGGAGAGGTAGACGTGAGAAAGGTTCCCCCCAGGAAGGGATCCTCCAGTTCTTCCACAAAGGCCTTCTTCTCTATTACCGTCTTGTGATGCGGACACTCCTTCCAGGGCACGTCCATGCCGTGAAAGACCTCATAACACTTCTTGCCGACAAGGGCCTTTTCGTCCTTGCCGAATCTGTCCATAACCGCCTTGTTGACGCTCTTTATCGTGTAGTCCATGTCGGTAAAGTAGACCATGTCCGATATCGACCTGAAGATATTCTCAAGCTCGGCTTCCGCAATCGAAATCTTTTCAAAGAGTTTTGCGCTCTCGATCGCGGTCGCCACCTGATTCGAAAAGGCGACGAGGAATTTCATGTCCTCATCCGTCACCGGTCTCCTGTTGAAGAGATTATCGACCCAGAGGATGCCGATGACCCTGTCCCTCGATATCAGAGGTACGATCGCGTACGCCTCCGTGCCGAGTTGCTGGATTAAGATGGCGTCGGAGTGCGGCTCCTGTCTCGCGTCAGGCACGTTAAAAGGCTTCTTTTCCCTGACCGACAGGGCAAGGAGAGAGTCGGTCTCAAGCGGGACCTCAATGCCAAGGCTCAGCCTGTCGAGAAAAGACTCCTTCTTTAAGGGCCCCGTATCGATCTCACTCATGATATCGGCCAGCGACCGCTTCTCGCGGGACAGCCGCTCCCATATCCTCCCCGCTTCCTCATGACTTTCAGGTCCGACACCCATGGCGCCTTTGAGGACCTTCTTCTCCTCATCGACAAGGAGGAGGACCGCGCGATTGAAGCTCAGCCCCTCGCCCATGGTCACCGCCGTCAGGATCATCCGGAGGAGCCGCTCAGGGTCGAGGGTGCTCCTCATAGCGGAGCTGATGAAGAAGAGCCTCGAGAGTTCCTGATTCTTCGTGATCAACTCCTTTTCGACCCGTTTCTTGTCGGAAATGTCACGGGATATTCCGCTGATGCCGATAATATCTCCCGATGCGTCTTTTATAGGAGAGAGGGTGAGGCTCACCTCGATAATCGATCCATCCTTCCGCTGGCGAACGGTTTCTATATCCCTGAGCACCTCACCCCCTCTCACCCTCTCGGTATGCACCTTCTCGGCATCTCGCAAAAAATCAGGAACAAACGGGAGAAACTTCCCTATCACCTCCGCCTCGGAAAAACCGTATATTCTCTCCGCGCCCTGATTCCACGAGGTTATGAACCCGCCGAAGTCAGACGTTACAATCGCATCGGCGGAATTATCGATGAGAC
>DASPUT010000134.1 GCA_035622735.1 Thermodesulfovibrionales bacterium
AAAGTATCCTCCTCCCATCCTCGACGACGGCGGCCGACGTGTCATCGCACGATGTATCTATGCCGAGAATACGCACGGATTATCCGGAAACGCCTAAGGCCATGACCTGGGTCGGGTATGAGGCTGAAAAAGTCCTGCAACCTGCGCCCGCACCCTGAGCACCTATACCGCTATTTATAGTCATACACGCTCGCGCCCTTCGGCAGAGAAAAGTCGAAGGCCGATTCAGGGATGCCGGTATTCACGGTGACATCGGTAAAGGTTATATCGATCCGGTTCGAGCGTTTGTCAAAAATGGTAAGGGAGGCTATCGGAAAGTCCTTGTCCGAAGGGGTTATCGCAAGGGAGAGCACGTTGCCCATCGGTCTCTTCGGCTTCAGGAGGAGCCTTCCGTCTTTCTTCGTGATCTCAAATTCCTTCCCGATATCGCTGAAACCGCTGAGGAGGGCGATCGGGGCCTGGCCATAAATCTCCCTGTCGAATCTGGACTTGAAGGCCTGCTTATCCTGTTTCTGGTAGATGATCATTTCATCGTTGTTGATAACGACCTCCGTATTCTGCTTGTCGCCGCCGCTATACTGCCACCGCATGCGAGAAGGCATCTTCATGAGAAATGTCCCCTTGAATGTGTCTGTCCGGTCGAAGTCTTTGATAAAACTCTTCTGGACAAAATTTCCCCTGATGTCCTTCAACCCTTGATACGCCTTTTCGATCTTTTCGACCGCCGGATCGGCGCCTTCAAAGCCTGAGGCAGGCTGAGAAGAGAGACAGAAGAGAACGGCGAAAGCGCAAAGGAGTCGGAAGGGCAGGAATATCGAGCCGAAACGATTATGGTCCTGAGCAGAGAGATGCACCTCTGTGAGGTCGGACTTGATCGGGCGGCCGATCTCCTTCCATATCGCTTTGGATTCCCCTTCTTCTGGAAAAGCGACCAGGTCACGCTGCATTTGAAATCCTTAGCAACCTCCACACGAGAGAGCCTTCCATCTCTCCGAATCCGTTAATGTCACTATTATAAACGAAAGGAGCTTATGCCTGTCCAGAAAGGGACTCGTTTTGACAAGAGGCCTTCGGGAATATAGGATAAAACCATGGCTGACAAGAAAGCGGGCAGAAGCATTGCCGTCGATGCCTATTCAGGGTATCGCGGCGAGGAGGTGCCGAGGTCATTTATTCTCTCTGGCGAGAAGATCGAAGTGATCGAGATCCTTGATGCGGGGATAGAAGAGATTGAAGGCAGAAGAAAAAGGCTCTTCAGGTTGAGGGGGAGCGACGGATACGTTCACCGCATCTCTTATGAGGAAGAGGCGAAGGAATGGTTTTATGGCACCTAACCTTTTCCGTGAGAAAGCTCTGCCCTACCCAGGTAGGATTGATTTTTTCGCTGAAGAGGCTCAGGCTTTAAACAGGAGGAGGGCATCACAAGGGCCTGAGGAACGACATGGCACTGGTATTTCTTATCTACGGTTTGGCCTTTTTTATCCTGGGATTCGCGATTGTAGTCTACCCCAAGAAGCAGAGCAACTTCGCGCTTGCCAGGAGCGTGTGGCTTATTGCTGCATTTGGAATACTCCACGGTCTGAACGAGTGGGTGGACATGTTCATCATTATAGAGAGACCCTCCGGACTCTCCTTCCTGTATACCATGAGATCTTTCCTCCTCCCCGCTTCCTTCATCGCTCTCCTCCAATTCGGTATAGGGGGTATCGTTACAGGGAAGAAGAGGAGTCGTCACCTGCTGAGAACTCTTCCCGCTGTATTATTGATTCTATGGTCTTCCGCAGTTTTCAAGAGCAGCGATCATGTCTTGGCTGCTGACGTATGGGCACGCTACTTGCTGTGCGTCCCGGGGACGGCACTCACCTCTCTCGTCCTGATGCGGCAATCCGCGGAGATTGCGGATCTCGGGCTGTCAAGACCGAAGACGTATCTTATGTTGTCGGCCCTCGGCTTTCTCTTCTATGGTTTCCTTTCAGGGCTTATCGTGCCTGATGCCGGCTTCTTCCCTGCGTCTCTCCTTAATTACACGATGTTTGAGAAAACTGCCGGGCTGAAGGTTCAGATCTTTCGTACGGCCTGCGCATTGGTCGTAACATTCAATATGATCAAGGTTCTGGAGATATTTGAATTGGAAGCGGTTGA
>DASPUT010000135.1 GCA_035622735.1 Thermodesulfovibrionales bacterium
GGCGGGCAGGTGGTAAGGACAATTGATGAATATATCAGGGAGAGCGTCGAATATGCCTTCTCTCACCGCGAGGAGACAAAGACATATATCAAGTCCCATTCCCGGGAACTCGATGATGAGGTGATAGAAAAGCATATCCGGTTATATGTAAATGGATATACCCTTGATTTGGGTGACGAGGGCAGGCGAGCCATAGAGGAACTCATGCGCCGGGCCGGGGAGAGGGGGCTGTTCTGATCTCTTCCGGGCTTATTTTTTTTGATCGTGAAAGGCCTTGTTGCCTTCCGGCAGGGGAATATTTATAATAAAGAGTTTTTGGGACGGCATTTCATGTGGTTTCAGTGATGGCATCAATGCCAGCAATACAGAAAGAAGGAGGAGGAAACATGGCGGTACCGGTTGTTGACATGGATCTCTGTATCGGCTGCGGGACATGCGTTGAGTTGTGTCCCGAGGTATTCGAGCTTAGGGACGACAAGGCCTGGGTTATCGGGGCTGACAAGTGCGGAAGCTGTGATTGTGAGGCAGCGGCGAACTCATGTCCCGTTGAGGCGATAAAGTTCGAATAATTGATGGTGAAGGTATGGCCTCGAGAGATTCTCGAGGCCATACCAGTCCAACCCGCTATTCTTAGAGGCGGCCCCGAAGGCCCACTTCCGATCACCGGCGTATTCCCGGACATGAAAGCCTTCCTTTCGTTCCTAACAGGTTAGAACCAAGAGACGATGTCTCAACACCTTGGGCTTCCTTAGGATTACACCCTGTTGGATTCTCGCACCTTTTACGGGAGGAGATCTGTGAAGTCGCCTATTGTCAGAAACTCTTTTGACGGAGAAGGCTTCTTCCGGGAAGAGGCCAGTGTCTTGAAAAGAAGATAGCGTATGCCGAATCGGCGTGCCGTTTTCAGTATCTCCTCCGTGTCGTCGATGAAGAGAGTTCTCGTCCTGTCAAAGCCGATTCTCTTCTCCGCCTTCTCCCAAAACCGCATATCCTCCTTGGGATAGCCTATCTCGAAGGACGTGATGCAGGCATCGAAGTGTCTGCCGATATCTGTCTTCCTCATCTTCAGATCGAGAACCTTGAGATGCGCATTCGTCACGAGGTAGACTCTTTTCTCATGGTCTTTCAGCAGTTTCAGGAAATCCTCCACACCAGGGTGAACCTCGATGAGGTGCCTTATCTGCTCTTTTAACGCAGGGATGTCGAGGTCAAGCTCCCTCGACCAAAAATCGATGTCCGTCCAGTTAAGCGTGCCCTCGTGGTGTTTGTATTTCAGGAGCAGTTCTTCCTTTGCCCGGTTGAAAGGTATGCCGAACTTCTCCGCATACTTTTCGGGCACGAGGTGTTCCCAGAAATAATCGTCGAAGTGTTTATCAAGGAGGGTTCCGTCCATATCAAGGAGGACGAACCGAATCTCAGCCCCCCAGAGGGGAATACGCTTCAGGGGGTGTTTCACAGAGACATGACCAGCAAACGGGACGTTATCAGTATCGGCAGAGAACAGGCCAGCCGCATTACCCTACAGCCACCGAACATGTCTTCAAGCATTCAACCGCCCCCGAGGATTCGCAATGCGTTATCATGGAGCTGCCTGTTCCCTGAAGCCAGGAGCGGTGTGCTCTTCCTGAGCCCCAGTTCGATACCTTCCAGGGAATTCCCCCGCAAGTCGGAAAAAATACCGCCTGCCTCTTCCACGAGAAGCCATCCTCCGGCAAAATCGAAACTCCTCGAAGGGGAAGGGCAGACAAAGACGCTTACGGAGCCGTATGCGACGTAAGCGAGGTCGAGGGCGGTGGTCCCGAGACACCGCGTCTTACTCGACTTCGATAGCAACGGGATGATCCCGGGGATGTCCTTGCCGGGCGTCTCAGCTTCGTAGGCGATGAGAGAAAATCTTTCGTCCTTCTGCGTGGATATTCTTTCATCGTTGAGAAATGCCCCCTTGCCCTTCTCCGCCAGGAATGTATCACCGGTAATTACGTTCAGCACGAACGCCGTTTCGATGCTGCCGATAGTGTCGCCTTCCGCGACGGCGATAGATGTACAGTAAAAGGGTATTCCCGAGATAGCATTCTTGCTCCCGTCTATGGGATCAATGAGGACTTTCCGTCCGCCGCCATGTATCTCCCTGTACCCTCCTTCTTCGGAAATAACCGTGAAGGGAAGCCCGCTCGATTCGAATTCGGAGATGACGATGTCCTCTGCAATCTTGTCCACGGGGAAGGTCTTATCTCCGGCAGCTCCGATTCCGAGGGGCCTCTGCATGCGGGGGCCGAACCGCTCCCCCGGCAACCGGGCGAGAAGCCTTTCTTTGACAGCGTCGAAGATTCTATGAACCATACGGCTGCAGAAGCGACGACCCTAGTCTAAGGGCTTGACATTCGCTATAAAGAGGTCGACCAGCTCCGGATCGAACTGCCCCCCCCTGTTTTTCACCAGTTCACTCAAGGCGTCATCGAATGCTACGGAAGCCTTGTAAGACACCTTGTCAACCATGGAATCAAACGCTTCTGCGATCGCAATTATTCTCGACTCGAGAGGGATCTTATCGCCCCTGAGGTTCCCGGGATATCCGAGCCCGTCGTATCTCTCATGGTGGTGGAGTATGAAAGGAGCGATGTCTTTATAGAAACTTATCGGGCTCAGCATATCATAGCCCGTTACCGGATGCAGGGTATAGGACTCTTTCTGGGAGTTCTTTTCCGGACCGAGGCGCAAGAACCCGATGTCGTGGAGGAGACTAGCGAAATAGAGCCTCCTCTTTCGCTCCTCGGAAAAATTGAGGGCCGTTGCGATGACCGTGGCAAACCGTGCGACTCTTTTTGAATGGCCCTCCCGGTCCGATATGAAACGGTCGAGCGTGTCGATGAGTATGTCCGTGAGATGAATCTCGTAGTTCCTCTGATCATCAAAGAACTTCGACCTTTCGATCGAAAGAGCCGCCTGGTCGGAGAGGTAGGATATCATCTCGAGATCCCTCATCATGAAGAAATCCTGTTCCCTACTCATAATCTCGATAACACCGATGGGCGATGACTTTGTCTTAAGGGGGACACAGAGAACCGAGCGCGCCGCGTATCCGTGGAACTCGTCAATATCCGAATTGTATCTTTCGTCCTTCTGCGCATCTCCGATTATGGCAGGCTCCCCTTGTTTTAATGCCCAGCCCGCGATGCCTGCGTCCCTCGGGATATCCCTTCCGAGGAGTTCCTGGGAAGGGAAGCCCTTCACGATCTTATAGACGAGGCCTTCTCCGTCCAAGAGTAGGATGGAGCCTGCCGCAGACCTGGTAACGGCAAGCGCACAGTCCAGGATCTTGTTGAGAAGGATATCGCCGTACATCTCTTCCCTGACGTCACGAGTGAGCGTGAGGACGCTGTCGAGCTTTGCACTGTAGTCTTCGATTTCGTGAATGATCTGTCCTGAGAGGACCCTCGAGAGATAGAGGCCTATGACCGCGAGGACCGCGACGAGAATCAATATAAGGGCGATCGACATATCCGGCAGAAAACTCAACCATTTCTGAAAGGGACTGTCGACATACCTGATGACGACGAAGAGAAAAGAGAGAATAACGAAGGTGTTGAGCAGGTTCAGGAGTCTGATTTTGTTCCTGATGTCTTCCGCCGTGGTCTTCTTGATCCCTGCCCCTGCCACGATACGAATTTACCTGAAGACCGAGAGGAAAGTCAATTTGGGAGAAACGAAGGTTTTTTCGGGAGAAAAAGATTTAAAGCGCTCCTGAGACTGATGGCATGTATTGTGATAAGCTTGTAGAAGACCTATGAATACGGATAAGAGATGGCGCATCGTTTTCCTCATTCTGTCTCTCCTTGTAGTGACAGCCTGGCTTCTCTGGCCGTCTGATGAGAGCCGGATCAGAAGAACGCTGAAGGAGGAAGTTAAGGCCATGGAGGCCGGAGACGTTGATGGGGTCATGGCGAAGATATCGTACGCCTACCATGACGAATACGGCATGTCATACCTCACTCTCGGGGAAGAATTGAAGCGGCAACTGAAGACCCTTTCTGACATCACTGTTGAATATGAGGATCTGATGATTCGTGTTGAAGACGGTGAAGCGACGGCCGAATTCATGTTAAGGGTTATAGCGACGAAGGGAAACGAGACAGGCTACATAATCGGTGACGTGAAAACTCCCTTGCGCCTGAGGCTCGTATTGAGAAAAGAACATGGAAGATGGCTCATTGCGGAAACAAAAAGCCTCAGTTCGGTTCGCACATCGCCCGCAAGCGCGCTCGGGGATGAGCCTGCGGGCAGGCCATAATGGCAGGAGCGGTTCTTTGCGGATGAATCCTCACGGCCCCATCCGTAATTCTCTGTAAAGGGCATCCTGCTCACAAGCACGTCTCCAGTCGCAGCCGGTACAGCATGATTCATACCACCCGGAGAACAGTCCCGGCAGCCGTTTCCGTATCACATCCCATTCGATCCGTTCTCCCCGGGAGGCCGTCAGCAGTCTCAGGGCCAGACTATCCATCCGCTCCATTTCCCCGTCTGCGTCCTCACTGTATCCGCACCGTTCTCGCTCAAGGTGCCGACATTTTCTACAGACGTCATCTGGTCCATGGACGATTTCGATCTTTTCGTGCCTTAGGGACTCGGTGACTCTCATGAGATTGACGACAAAATCCTCATCGTAGCCCGTTCCATGAAAGAAGTGGAGACAGATGAGATGATGACCCCGGAGTCTCGGCATCAAAATACGCCCGAACCAGATGGCTGAAGCATTATGAGTAGACTAACATATTTTTCTCGTTGTTGAGGTAAAATAGAGTCCGGCATGGACGAGGTTTCCTTCGAAAAGAGAATCTACTATCACGACACCGATTGCGGCGGAGTCGTTTACTATGCAAATTATCTGAAGCATCTCGAAGAGGCACGCACGGAATTTTTTTCAGGGAGAGGCGTGGATCTGAAAAAGATGGCCGAGAACGGTACGTTCTTTGTCGTTGCGAGAGTTGAGATAGAGTATAAATCGCCGGCACAGTATCAGGACATCCTCAGGATACTCACCAGGGCCGAAAAGGTGAGGGCTACGGCACTTCGGTTTTCCCAGCGCATCCTGAAAAACGATGTCACCGTGGTCGAGGCAAAGACGGTATTGGTCTGTGTCGACAGGAATTTTAGACCGAGACCCCTACCCGAAGAAGTCGCCGAATCTCTCTGACCCACCGTTGCTCTAAACGCCTTTCCGGTTTACGAAAATGCCGCTGTTCTTACCCGCAGCGATGAAAAGGGGATTTGGTATAATGGGGATAACGAGGAGAGAATGATCTCCGGAGGAGACGGCGGGATACATGACACTGAATCATATACTTGAGCGGATCGGCAGCAAAAAAACCGATTACGTGGCATATAATTTCATTCAAACAGAAAATAACGCCTTAATGACCTTCTTTGACCTGGCGCAGGAATTCGACGGCATCGAGGATTTTTATCGGCTCTGCGTTGCGGTTCCGAAAGGATTCTTCGGCCTCGAGGCCAGGCTTTACGTCGTAGATCCCCGAAGCGGTGACCTTTCCCTCGTTTCGAAAACCGAGGATCCTGAACAGGGATTACATCGTTCGCCTCCAAGCGGTGTGGGGCCTCAGGAACACCCTTACTATACGGAGAACAGCCTCGTACTGACCATCAGGGGCAAGAAGTTTCTCATCGACCAGCTCCCGTTCAAGACGAGCAGCGACATTCTCGGTCTGCTCGAGATTTATCCCGCCGGGGGTCTCGGTGCCCATCAGGAGCTTTTTTTCGAGAAGTATGCGAACCGTCTCGGATTCAACATCCATAACCGCTTCCTCGTAGAGAAGAACATCGAGCACCTGCGGTTCATCCGTTCCCTGGTCGCCGATATCGAACATAACATCATCGTACCCAACATGGTCTACAAGCTCTTTCTGAGGAGACTGAAAGGAAAGATAACAAAGAACCTGGAAATAGAGAAGGTCCTTTCCGGCTGTTCTTCGAAGCTGCTGGAGGATGGTTGCCGGATAGAGACAATCCTTGCTGACCTGACGGACGTGAATCAGAGCCTGACGGAGGAGCTCGACAACATCGAAAAACATTACCGGAACATGAGTCTCTTCCTCGAGACCCTTTTCCGGAGGAGCCACTTTGACCAGGGACGCCTCACCCTTCGCACGAAGCAGTGCAACATGAAGAGGGACGTTGTCCAGCCTCAACTCGAACGGTACATGGAACAGTTTCGGAATGCCGGTATCTCGGTAGATGACCGGTTCAGCGGGATACCCGACGAGGAGGTTATCAGCGTCGTCGACGTCGGCCTCATGGCTCAGGTATATGCCAATCTTTTTTCGAACGCGGTCAAGTACACGGAGGAAATAACTGCCGATGCCGGCGAAAAAAAGAAATATATAGCATACGGACGTGAGGTAATAAGGGATTTCTTCAGTCCCGGAAAAGACGGCGTGAAATATAATGTCTTCAGCAGCGGTCCTCATATTCCGGCTGAGGAGCGGGAGAGGATTTTTGAGGAGGAATTCCGCGGCAGCAATGTCGGAGACAGGCCGGGCACGGGACATGGGCTGGCCTTCATAAAGAACGCGGTCGAGATACACGGCGGGATGGTCGGATATGAGGCCACACAGTATGGAAACAACTTCTTCTTTATCCTCCCTCGATGACGGAATGGTGTCCTTTCTCCCTTCGGTCCCGGCTGAGAGTGGCTGCGAATCATCGGGAAAGGGTGCAGATAAGTACCGGGACCTTCTTATGAGCCTTCGCATCGCTGCATTTCTTGACAGACCCTCAGTGATACATGAATAATAGTACGCAAATCGGATCTTCGTATGGAGGCTGGCGTGGAAAGAGTTCTCAGCGGCATGCAGGCGAGCGGAAAGCTCCATCTCGGAAATCTTGTGGGAGCTCTCCAGAACTGGGTGAGATTGCAGGAGCAGTACGATTGCTATTATTTTGTCGCCGACTGGCATGCCCTCACGACCGGTTACGAAAACCCGCAGGTGATCAGAGAATCGACTCAGGACCTTCTCGTTAATTTTCTCGCTGTCGGGCTCAATCCCGACAAATGCACCTTATTTATCCAGTCCGAGATTCCCGAACATGCAGAATTGCACCTCCTGCTCTCGATGATTACGCCCCTTGGCTGGCTTGAACGGGTCCCGACCTATAAGGAGAAGATTCAGGAATTAAGGGACAGAGACCTCTCCACATACGGCTTCCTCGGGTATCCGCTGCTGCAGACGGCTGACATTATCATCTACAGGGCCAAGTATGTCCCTGTCGGCATTGACCAGGTCCCCCATCTCGAGATTTCAAGAGAGATCGCGAGAAGATTCAATCACCTCTATGGAGAAGTCTTCCCCGAGCCCGAAGCACTCCTCACGGAGTTTCCGAAGGTTCCGGGCATCGACGGGAGAAAGATGTCGAAGAGTTACGACAATGCCATTTATCTCTCTGATCCCCCGGAAATCGTGGAGCAGAAGTTAAGAACGATGATGACCGACCCTGCTCGCAAGAGGAGGACGGACGTCGGAGACCCGGAGCTCTCGCCGGTGTATCACCTCCATAAGATTTTTTCTTCAAAGGAGGAACAGGAGTTTGTCGCCCATGGATGCAGGACAGCAGAAATCGGCTGCATCGACTGCAAGAAGATCCTTATAAAGAATGTCTTCAGAGTTCTGGAGCCGATATGGAAAAGGAGGAACGAACTCCTCAACAACCCGGGTATGGTATCTGATGTTGTCAGGAGCGGTACGGAAAGGGCGAAGACCGTTGCGCGGGAAACCATGAGGCTCGTTCGGGATTCGATGGGATTGGCCGGATTTTGAGAATGCCGGATTATCATTGACGGAGGGCGGATAAAGGGGACCTCCATACGTAGGATTGCTGTGGTGGTTCGCTACCTTATGCCGGAGACTTTAATGTCTCAGGGTTTTCTCCAGATTTAATTTCTTATAAGGTACCGTATAAACTTTCTTCGTCTGCCGATGAGCTCTAATGTACCCCTTCGTTAGATTATTTGTCATGGTATAATTTACGATGCGTTTCATCGCTGACCTCCATATCCATTCGAAATACTCGCGAGCGACAAGCAGGGACATGTCTCCTGAAACGATCTGGAGATGGGCACAGCTCAAGGGAATATCGGTAATCGGCAGCGGTGACTTCACCCATCCGCAGTGGATTCGCGAACTCAAGGAGAAGATTGAGCCCGCTGCGAACGGGCTCTTCCGCTTGAAGAAGAAATTCCGATCTCACGACGTCCCGGCAGCGTGCAAGGCCGATGTCTTCTTTCTCCTCTCTGCGGAGATAAGCTGTATTTATCGTAAGTCGGAGAAGACAAAAAAGGTGCATTGTCTTCTCTTCGTCCCCGATTTTGCCGGCGCTGAGAAGATAAGCGTGGCTCTCTCAGCTGTCGGCAACATAGCCTCTGATGGAAGGCCGATACTCGGGCTGGATGCGAAAGAGCTCCTGAAGATAGTTCTGGAAGCTTCTCCCGATGCCCTGTTTATTCCTGCGCATGCCTGGACCCCTCATTTTTCCGTATTCGGCGCGGCGTCAGGGTTCGACTCTCTCGAAGAATGCTTTGAGGAATTAACCCCTCATGTCCATGCGATAGAGACGGGATTGTCGTCCGATCCCTCCATGAACTGGCGTCTTTCGGCTCTCGACAGGATAACACTCATATCCAATTCAGATGCCCATTCGCCTGCCAAACTGGGCCGTGAGGCAAATATCTTCGAGACAGATCTTTCCTACAGGGCGATCATGGATGCGGTTAAGACAAGGAGAGGATTCAGCGGGACCATCGAGTTCTTCCCTGAGGAAGGGAAGTATCACCATGACGGACACAGGGCATGCGGGGTAAGCCTTACTCCAAAGGAAACCGTAACCCATAACTACCTCTGTCCCGTATGCGGGAAAAAGGTTACGGTCGGCGTCATGCATCGGGTGGAGAAACTCGCAGACCGGAGGGAGGGTTTCAGGCCGAAAAACGCGCCGCCCTTCTATTCGCTCATTCCCCTGACCGAGATCATCGCGGAGACGCTGAAAGTGGGCGCAAACAGCAAGGCGGTGGAGAAGCGATACTTCAGCCTCCTCGAAACGCTCGGGAACGAGTTCCGGATACTCATGGACTGTCCTTTCGCCGATATCGAAAAAGCCGGGACCCCCGAGATTGCCAGAGCGGTGTCGAAGGTGAGAGAAGGCGAGGTAAATATCGAACCGGGTTTTGACGGCGAGTACGGAAAGATTCGTGTATTCGAGCGGGTCAAGAGAAGAGAGGTGAAGGGGCAGACCCCGCTTTTCTGAAGAAAGACCATCTCAGCCTGGTTGATTAGACAAGGGGAGGGAAAAGTCCCCTTGAGAACTTAGTGCGAGCGAGTTGACTTATGCCGACATTCATCACAAGATTGCTGGACTGTCAACTAAAAAGATTGCCTCATGATTATTCTATATTTAGAGGCATTCGGACAGCGGCATACTCCGAGCCTGCATGATTTCTATCATAGGCGCTTAAAGGTTCCCTTTGCTACAATAAGCGTGTGATTGAGATATATAAAAAACTTCCAGGAACAAACTGCAGCGAGTGCGGCGTATCTACCTGTATGGCTTTTGCACTGAAGGTGAAGAAGTCTCAGGCATGCCTGTCCGAATGTCCTCTTATGGCGGGAGAGACCCTTCATGAGGGTCAACCGCGTTCGGGCTCGTCGCCTTTCAGCAGTTATGAGCAGGTGAGTCAGGAACTCGAACAAGGAGCAGTTGGGGTAGACTTCAAAGAGACAGCCGAAGCTATCGGGGGAAATTATAAAGCCGTGGACGGCAGGGAAGCGATCATGGTGAAAATGATCAGTACAGTTTACGAACTGCGTAAAGACGGTTTATTCCAGAATAATGCATACTGCCGGGATTTATGGGCAAAGATCATTATTTACGATTACGTGCGCCGACAGGGAAGAAGGCCGTTGACCGGGGAATGGCTTTCTCTTGGGCTCTTCCCTCATACCGCCTCTCTGGTGAAGGCCTTCCAAAGCAACGCGGAGAAGAAAATTGCCGCCCGCTTCAAGAGAGACTTGAAAAGCTTGAAACAGCATTGTGCGGCACTGGGAGGCAGCGAAACCGAAGGTAAGGTCAAGGCCGACTATGTCTGCCGTTTCGACATTCTGCCCAACGTACCACTCTATCTCTCCTTTTGGGTTGCCGATGAAGAGTTCGATGCCGACTGCAAGCTTCTGTTCGACAAGAGTGCGGAAGAACATATCGATATCGAATACCTCGCCCACCTGGTCGAGCGGTTTGCGGGGGAGCTAGTGCCTGCTGACCACGACTAAGATGAAAAGTGAATGCTGCAAACTGGAGGGGATGGGCTATCAGGCTTGCCTTTGTGCAGCTGAGGTTCTACAATCTTCCGCCGTGACCCGTCCATACCCCAACAAAGACTGCTGTGAGACTCAGTCCGAGAATCACCCAATGAAAGATATTCAGTCTTAGGAAGACCTTCGCGGCATCAAGTTTGTCTGGCTTGCTGAAAAGAACAGCAAAAATCTTCTTCTCGAAAGTTAGAACAAGGATATAAAATAACCACACTATGAGCATTACTGTTGGTCCAAGTGTGTTTATTGTGAAAACTTCTCTATGCTCTCCCGTAAGGTAAAGTAAAAGGCCTCCTGTGATTCCTGCAGTCCAAGCATATATCCTAGCTTGCTTCGCAAATTTGTTCTCCACACGCTGAAAGAGAAGAACTTTTTCAAAGGAATCTTCCATACCCAAGAGCAAAGGAAAGATTATTATAGTTACGAATGCAACGCCCCCTATCCATAAAACTATTGTTGTGACATGAATCGCAGTTAGAAGTGGCACGAACATTCAGGTTCCTTTCAGACTACAACGTCTCTTATTTCGATACCTTACGAGAACTAGTCAAAACTAATGTTAACACTCTGCGTTCAGATTAACACTGAGAACCTTGGGTGTCAATGTTAACGATAGAAATCGATGAACGTTTTGAGGACTTTGTTTTTGCGGCTTGCGGGCACGAGTGGGAGTGATTAACATGAGGCGCGAATCAAGGAGTCCATCAGGAATTCTCCCCTTCCAGAAAAACTAAACTAAGGTGCATCGGTCCATTCAACATTTCCGATGTTGTGTCTGCTCCGTCAGCTTTAGAGAGAAGCTAAGGGCAGTAACGTCGTTACGATTTCGCGGACATGGCGGGGAACCATCAAATATTTCAGATGGGTTTTTTTTAGGTCTTGCTTTTCTTAAGAAAGACCATCTGATTAGACAAAGGGAGTTGGGAAAAGCTCCCGAAAAGCTTACTGCGGAGGAGTTGGATTCACCGACTTAATGACAGTTTCAGGAAGCTGTAATCCTGTCTGGAGTACAGAAGGAAACCATTGCCTCAAGTGTCGGCAAAGGCCGCTCCAGATTGTCAAAGACTTCAATGTTGCGTCGCGCTCTTTTTCTCCTTGCGGGTCGACAGGGTTCGGTTCCTCGGCTTAATAGGCCGACATTCCAGTCTTATTAGCTTCTCAAGCATCTTGCTTTCGGTGATGTCGCAAACCACAATTCTGAAGGAGGGTAAGCCTTTACCATCTTCGGCCTTTACCGTTTGCAGATGTGCATAAAAAGGAGCAGCGTTTTTTCGCCTGATAATCACTTCGCAATGGGAGGGCGTCAACATCAAACGTGCCTGATTTAGGTGTCTAAAAAATGTCTCAAAATATTTCTTCAGAATGAATGTGGTAAGAGGCATCTTTATCATGAGGTCCTTTTCAACTCCCAGAAGTTCCACAGCCGCGAGGTTCGCATCAAGTATCACAGCGTTACGGTCAACGATTAAATACCCGGCAGGTGCATTATCGAAAAGGTCTCGATACTTTGTATTCGATTCTTCGAGCAGCTCTAGCAAGTCGGCCTGTATCCCGAGCTCACTCTGATAGTCAACGAGTTTGCGCGTGAGCCCCCGATAGAGACGAGGGTTACTTTCATGTTGAAACGACAGAGACTCTTGAGCCTGTACGCTATCTGCTTTACGAAGTAATGAGGCTGGGTTCACCCCTTTTACTTTCCGTCCCCTAGCGCGAAGACTCTCTTCCTTCTTCCTTCTTCATATGCATCCACCATAAACAATATAATGAAACTGTATCAGGTGTCAACAGAGTTCTGCAGAATGAAATCATCTTGTTTAGAAGGAGTATATAACAGTTTTCAAAACTTGAAACGATGTTTGATTTCAGGAAGGACTATTGCGCTGAGGGCGGTTTGGTTTCTATCCACGTTCTTTCAAGATGTTCGGACCTGCCCCCCGAAAATTGTGCCACTCGTAATTAGAGTGCGGGCGTGAGTTGGAGATGCCCCTAAAAGTGGTCCAGCTAAATGT
>DASPUT010000136.1 GCA_035622735.1 Thermodesulfovibrionales bacterium
TAGAAAACCCAGGGAAGTTTAATCTTGAAGACTTCCTAAGGCAAGAGGTTCCGTCAAAGCATCAGCCCCTCTACGTGACATAATCATTTCGCGTATATCTGACACTTTCATTTTGCCTTGACAGCCTTACCGATCGGGTAACGAGATTGCCAGCGGATCATGACAGATACTTTTCCGGTGGGATATTTTGTGCCGCAAGGATTTCATCCCCGGTGAACATGCAGCGTTGTAAATCGTTCGATCTTGGATGAAGAATGTATTTGTCCAAATGCCAACCTACGACAGCGCAGAATCCGTGGAGGCATGCACGGCAGCGGCGGTTTCGGGTTTGCGGCTATCTCCCTGCCGCGATGTCTTCTTCGCAATCGCAGAAGAGATTTAGGACACTCAAGATGATTGTCCCCACCTACCCATGCCTACCGGGGAGACGAGGAGAAGGGATCGATAGAGTGAAATCATTCCGCAATTCATGGTTCTATTTCTTAGAACAATCGTTCTTAATGAGACATCGTTTACAAAAACGATTCTTCTGTTTTCTGGAAGGCATCGTTTACAAAAATGCATCCTTCGTTCTCAATTGTGATTTTTTTGTTGACAAACGAAATTTTTTCGTATATAACATACAAAGGAGAGAATATGTTGAAGAGTTTATTTTCATCATCCATCAGGGCGGACGTCCTCTCGCTCCTTCTCAATAGCCCGGATGAGAAGTTCTACGTCCGCGAGATAGCGAAGCTTCTCAGGAAGAATCCTTCCGGAGTCAAGCGGGAACTCGACAACCTCGAAGAAATGGGGATTGTGTTCAGCGAAAAAGTTGCCAACCTGAAATACTTTCAAGCCGATAAGGAATCACCCCTCTTTTCGGAACTAAAAAACCTCATAGCAAAGTCACTCGGATTGCCGGGTGCGATAAAAGCCCTTCTCAGAGCGGCCGGCACGAAGGCCGCCTTTATCCACGGTCCCTATGCAGAAGGCGAAGATGTGGATACGGTCGATCTCGTCATCATCGGAGCCACGCCCACGGTGTTGAAGGGGCTGAAGGATTTAGAAAAGAAATTCGGCATCAAGATAAATTCCACTTTGATAGAAGAGGCTGAATATAAAGCGAAGAGGAAAAAGAGAGACGCCGGCTTAAAACGACTCCTCTCCGGGAAAAGAATCTCCCTGATAGGAAGGGCGTAGGCGCAGATCTCCCCGGAAGCTCGGGGAAAGAAAGGGGGTGAAATGAATGGCAACTAAGAAGGCAGCAGCAAAGAAACCCGCAGCGAAAAAAACGGCGAAGAAGACCGCAAAGAAAAAATAAGCAAAGTCATGGGTAACTTTGGGCTGGAGAACGCCATCTCCAGCCTTTTTTTTGTTTGCGGTCTTCCCCAGATATGAAACTCGATTTTCAGAAAAAATTCAAGCGAAATCTGTAACCCTTTGATTTAAAAGGTTCTTGCTGGCAAGGAAAGGGCTTGAGGTTGTTCTGATTCAGACACAATCTCCCAACATTCAGGACAGGAGAGCAGTTTCTTCATAAATTTGAGGTTCGTTGAATGGCCGGATTTGGACGCAAAGATATGGCCGTATATAGGGAACCCGATCAAAGAAAAATCGCCGATTAAGTCCAGAACCTTGTGCCGGACGAACTCATCCTTAAATCTCAATCCCGATGAGTTCATCACGCCTGTATCGCTGAGGATAACGGCATTATTAAGAGACCCGCCCTTTGCAAGACCCTTGGCCATCATGTATTCGACATCTTTTAAGAAGCCGAAGGTCCGTGCGGGTGCTATCTCTCTTATAAACGTTTCTTCGTTCAACTCGATATCAAGATTCTGTTCACCGAGCAGGTGGTGGCTGAAGTATATCCTGTATGTTATTTTTCTCCCGTCATAGGGATAGATGGCCACCTCCGAATGCCCGTCCTCCATACTGATCGGCCTTGTAATCCTCAGATAAGGCCTCTTCTTGCCCTGCTTTGCTATACCGGCCTTGAGGATAATGCCCACCAGTTCAGTGGAACTCCCGTCAAGTATCGGAATTTCAGGTCCATCCACTTCTATAATGACGTTGTCTATTCCCAATCCCGCAAGCACGGCCATGATGTGCTCCACTGTCTTGATTTTAATCGTTTCGTTACCGAGCGTTGTCGCGAAAGCCGTATCCGTCACCGCTCCAATATGGGCACGAACGACCATCATCCTGTCCGTCCGGTGAAAAATAACACCGGTGTCGCGGGGAGCCGGTTTCAAAGTTACGGAAGCGTATCTCCCGGTGTGGAGGCCGATGCCGTGAAACATAACTTCCTGCTTTAATGTTCTCTGTAAGCGCATAACCTGTGTAACAGGATAAGCAAGGTTAATGCCAGAAAAAATCTTAGAGAGAGCTCATGGAATTCGTCCCGAAGGGGAAACTATTGGCAGAGCGAGATATGGCATAAAATCTTTATATAACCGTATGTTGCACTTCAAAAGAGTCAATAGACCGGATGACGAAAGAAGGAAAGACGAGGGTGGCGCCATCAACGATGTTGTTGAAATTCATGTACGTGTTGCAGTATTGCTACATCGCAACGCCGCCACCAACCACCATCTCCTTCACCCTGATCGTCGGCATTGCATCCGAGACAGGAACCCCCTGAGCGTCCTTTCCGCACGTGCCTATTGAGAACCCGAGGTCGGATGCCACCATGTCAATCGATCTGAGGACTTCCTGACCATTGCCCGTGAGTGTCGCTCCCCTGACCGCCTCTCCTATCTTCCCGTTTTCGATCATATATCCCTCCTGGACATCAAAGACAAAATCCCCCGTTACGGTATTGACCTGGCCGCCACCCATTTTCCTGACGAAGAGACCTTTCGGAGTAGATCGCAGGATATCATCCGGAGAAGAGTCTCCCGGGGCGAGGAATGTATTCGTCATCCTCGGAATTGGACGATGCCGGTAAGATTCCCTGCGGCCGTTTCCTGTGGGCTTGACGCTGTCGCGCATGGCGGCGAGCCTGTCGTAGAGATAACCGACAAGCATCCCCCTGTCCACGAGAACAGTTCTCTGTGAAGGAATGCCCTCATCATCGAAGCGAAAAGAGCCCCGCTTATTCGGAAGGGTCGAATCATCAATTACCGTTACAAGACGTGATGCAACCTCCTGGCCCAGTTTCTGAGAATAGATGGATAAGCCCTGCTGGGCAAGGTCCGCTTCGAGGCCGTGTCCTATGGCTTCGTGAATCATGGTCCCTCCCGCCTCCGAGGATATCACAATCGGCATTCTGCCGCCGGGTGCCTTTCCGGCTTTAAGCATCATGATTGCGCGCTTCGAGGCTTTTTGCGCCATATCCTCTACGGAGACGCTATCGAATAGTTCGAACCCAATATTCCCGCCTGCCGCTTCATAGCCTGTCTGGATCTCGCCCGTCTCAGCGGCGACAACCTGGACCGCTGCCACCGTCTGGATGCGCTCATCCCCTGCGATGGTACCGTCGGAAGTCGCCACCTGAACCTTCTGTGCAAAGTCACGATAGGTGACCGTAACTTGCCTGATGTGATCGTCAAGGGAACGAGCCGCCGTATTGGCAGATTTTACGAGACGTATCTTTCTTTCCATCGGGACAAGGTCAGGTCGTATCGTAATGGAGGAATCAAAGGTAGGGTTTCGTTTTGTCATGTCGAGGACGCATGTGCCGGTCTTCCTTGAGAAGGATCCGCTCAGGTCCGTCGCGAGGCGGATGAGCGAATCCCTGGAAAGATCATTACTGAAGCCGTAGGCGGTCTTTCCCCCCGAGATGAGTCTCATCCCTGCGCCGCTGTCGATTCCCGAAATGATCTTTTCGAGCCTGCCGTCTTCGAGTTGGATCGATGTGACCTTTCTTGATTCGACGAAGACATCGGCATAGTCCCCGCCGCGTGCCAAAACCTCTTTCAAGAGAGAAGCGAGTAAATCTGTATCTAACATGGAGCCTATCTTCCGGTTCAATTCTGGACTTATGAAAGCAATCTATTATAGCATTAACGATGCAGGCTGAATCCTGCTGATTACCGAAGATTATCGGAGGGTTCATGCGACGTGTCGGTGTCATCGCCGGGAGCGGTTTCTATGAGATGGAAGGGATCAGAGAAAAAGGTTCGAAGAGGGTGACTTCTCCCTTCGGAGACCCATCAGACAGGTACAGAATCTACGAACTGTCCGGGACGGAGGTCATTTTTCTTTCACGACACGGCAGCCCGCACCGGATACCGCCTCATGAAATAAATTACCGCGCAAACATATCGGGCTTTCGGGAAATGGGGGTCGAGAGGATATACGGGATTCATGCTGTCGGAGGGATGAACAGAGGGATGAAGCCGGGTGACATCGTGATTCCCGATCAGATCGTAGATCTGACTCACAGCAGGGCGGCGACCTTCTACAGCGGGAGCGACGTTGTTCACATCGATTTCACGACTCCCTATTGTGATGACCTGCGAGCCCTTCTTTTTGCGTCCGGGAGGAGAGGAGGAATAGAGCTCAGGGAATCGGGAACGTACGTCTGTGTCAACGGCCCGAGACTTGAAACTGCGGCTGAGATAAGGGCATTTGCCGGCATGGGCGGAGACGTCGTCGGCATGACCGGCATGCCCGAGGCCTCCCTCGCGAGGGAGCTCGCAATCTGTTTTGCCGGTATAGCTGTTGTGACAAACTATGCCGCAGGTATTTCTGAAAAGAGGCTCACGACAAGAGAGGTCGTCGAGACGATGAAAGTCGCTATGGGCCGCATACGGGCGCTTGTGCGTGGCGCACTCGAGATCATGCCTGAGAATCGAGCGTGCGAATGCGCGAAAGCGCTTGATGATGCGAGGATGCAGGATGTTCGCGGTCATCCGCTTCTTTCTGACGGGGAAGACTCTTAATACGTCATTTTTGTCAATCCGATCGGATTCGGCGAATGACGCCGGTAGCCTTTCTCTTGAGCGACAATATCGAGAGGCATACTCACAATGTCCGCGAGATCGGGAGACAGCTCATCCAGTAACCCGGCCTCGACAGTTTTGACATAAGAACCGCAGCCGTCACAGGTATCAATCCTGAAACCTTCCTCTCCCTCTGCGGTGAGAATGGTGATCTTCTTCGTGTCAGTCGTGAGACAGAGTGGACATCCTGACCTCCTGAATGGACCGGCCGTTTCACAGAAGGAACAATATAATTTTCGCTCTGCCTTCAGTTCGACGGATGCAAGGGAGGGCCGTGCATTGCAAATGGGACATTTCCCTTCCTTCCAGTATCTGTCATCGATGGGATAAGCCTCTCGTAGGCGGAGGAAGAAGGGTTTGCTGAGAAGGAAGAGAATAGAGGCGACCTCATCTTCGTCGTAGGGACACGAGATAACAGGCGTTTCATGCAACGGAAGTCTCGTAAGTTCGATTCGACAGGACTGCATCGCCTCTCGTAAGGGTGATACGATATCGTTCGGAAGATCAAAAAAAGATGAGAAACATCCGAATATCTGGTCAACGGATTCTCGCGGATAGTTCACCGCTTGCAGGCCGATGGGCGATTTCCATTTGCCAGACGCACATTCTCTAAACTTGAGGGTTTTTTCATAGGCTCGGAGGGTATCTTTCATATATGGCCTCTCGCCGATAACCTCTTCGATAGTCATCATCGACCTCATGGTATTTCTGGGTACTTTATCACTATGTCTTCACCGACGAGGGCTTCGCTGAGAAACGCCTTCAGAGAACTCTTTTCTTCGGCGCTGAGTCCCAGAGGTTGAAGCGCCTCGTTCCCCGCACCTCCCCCCTGATCAAAAAATTCTATCACTTCATCGAGTGTTTTGAAGACGCCATTATGCATGTAGGGGGCGGTCTTCGATATTTCTCTCAGCGTGGGCGTCCTGAACGCCTTCCAATCGCTGCTCTTTTTTGTAATGAGATATCTCCCCGGATCCTCCCTGAGGGTCCTGTAATCCTTATAGTGGTACACCTTACCCACAAATCGAACCGTAGCAGTGACCCTGGGGTCGTTCTCGAGCGCCGGATTCTCCGGAACATTCAGAGCATAGAATCTATCATCAGAGAGATTGATCCCATAGTGGCATTCCGCACATTTGCCCTTACCCCTGAAGATCTCCAGCCCCTTTCGAGCCGCATCGGATAGCGCCCTTTCATCACCCCTCAGCGACCTATCAAGGGGTGAATTGACAGACACAAGGGTTCTCTCGAAGGCGGCAATAGCCATCGCAATCCTTTCCCTCGTGACCTCGCCTCCGAAGACCCTTTTGAAGGCCTCTGCATATTCAGGAACGACCCGAATCTGCTCTTCGAGGTAATCAAGGTTTTTGTTCATCTCGAACGCCGACATCATCGGGAAAAGGGCTTGGTCCTCGAGTGTTTCCGCTCTCCCGTCATGGAACAGATATTTCTGGAAGGCCACATTGATGAGTGTCGGAGAGTTTCTCCAGTTCTTTGTCGTGGGATAACTGAGCGAGATGTCGAGACCGTCGGTGAAGGCCAGTTCGGGGTCATGACAGGTCGCGCAGCTCATGGTGCCGTCACCGGAAAGCCTACGGTCGAAAAAGAGCTTCTTGCCCAATTCGATCTTCTCCGGAGTTTGGCGATTCTTTTCCGGAATCGGCACGGACTGAAAAGGTTCGAGGTGTCCCGCAAGACCGCTCGCCGGCAGGAGAAGAAGATACAAGAGAAGAGATGTCAGCAAGAAGAACCTATTTTCTTGCACCCTTGAGTTCCTCCTCTACGATTTTTTTCAGATACTCGTATGGCCTGTTGCCTATGACCTTTCTGCCGTTGATAAAGTAGGTCGGCGTATTATACAAATCGAGGTCGACGGCGAGCTTCGTATCTCGTTCTATCATGGTTGCATGCTTCATTTTATCGAGGGAATCAGTGAACGCCTTCATATCCAAACCGAGCTCCCGGGCGTATTTAATGAGGCTGTCCCTATCGAGCTGGGGAGATTTCTTGAGAAGCATATCATGCATCTCCCAGTATTTCCCCTGGTCCAAAGCGGCCAATGAGGCCTCCGCCGCCATACGAGAGAAGTCACGGTATTTATAGGGATAATTCTTTATGATGAGGCGTATTTTGCCCTTATAAGCTTCCATGAGCTTCTTGACGGTCGGACCGGCCGCCACGCAGTGCGGTCACTGGAAATCGAGAAATTCTACTATCGTGACAGGGGCATTTGACGGGCCGTAGGAGGGAGAATCATCTATCGGGACAGTGTACCGTTTTTCTTGCGCAAGGGCGACGGATGCTATGAAGCATAGGGTCAAAACAAGCAGCAGTTTATTCATCGCGTTTCCTCGTTCAATGTGATAATCCCCCGTAGCACATGATGAAGGAGTGCTATGGGGATTCCGTATCGCTGCGATGCAAACTCAGGTTTTATGTGCTTCGCCTTCCACCTCTGCTATCCATTTAGGATGTCGCTTTCTGGCCCACGTATAAGGCACGGTTCCATAGATCATGATTCTCAAGGTCCCGGGATTCGCAAGCGATCCGAGGTATATGTGAGCGGGTATCGCCATCATGAGAACCACAAAGCAGACGTTGTGAACCACGTGGGCGTACATCACGAGTTGCTTGTCTCCGGGCATGAGCCAAAAAACGAACCCCGATGCGGCGATGCCGATTCCGAAGATGAGCACAGCGAGATAGAAGAACTTCTGGCCCGTATTCAGCTTCCCCATCGGGGGCGTCTTCACCTTGTGGGAGAGATAACCGCCGAGCACGGCTATCCATCTCATGTCATCAGCATCGAAGGTCAGCGACTCCTTAAGGTAAAAGAAGAGGGTGAAGAAAAGGGAGACGGAGAATACGATGCCGAGATAATTGTGCAATGCCCTCATGGAGTTGAATCCGCCGAAAAATGATCCGATCCCTTCTATATGGAAGAGGAATCCGTATCCCTGAACCGCAAGGACAATACAGCTTATCGCCAGCACCCAGTGGTTCAGGATCTCGAATGCATTGGACTTTCTGATCATTCTATCCATTTTTCTTTTCCTCCTCTTCAGACTCTTTATGCGGACCGAAGGCGACATAGTGAAGGACAGATGCGGCCACAACACCTCCCAGTCCGATGTAGGTGAGGGGTTTCAAGACCTTGTGCCAGAAGACGACGCTTTCCGGTATCCCGGGCTTCATCTTATAACCATAGAGCGTCGGAGAATCCTTGAACGCGTATAAGGCACCGAGGCCTCCGAGGTCTGTCTGCCCGTAGAGTTTTTCGTACCCGATTTTCTGGGCAGAGGTGATGAGCCCGTCCCTGTCGCCGTATTTCAGTGCTCCGGTGGGACAGGTCTTTGTGCAGGCCGGCTGAAGGCCGTTCGCGATCCTGTCGTAGCACAAGTGGCATTTCGAAATCTTGTCCTTCTCGTCATAGCGCGGCACATTGAAGGGGCAGCCCACCACACAGAGTTTGCAGCCGATGCACTTTTCCTTATTTGTCGCGACCGCTCCCTCCTTTGTCCGGAAGAGAGCGCCGGGTGAAGGACAGATCTTCATGCATCCTGCATCATCGCAGTGCATGCAGCGCTGATTTACGAAAAGCCACCGCTCAGGGTCTTTCTCTGCCGGCACCTCGAGATAATGGATCTTATTGTAGAGGTGAGGGGTGAGATCGAGGGGGTTCTCAAAGCTTCCGTGATTCGTTGTCTTGTCCCCGGGAAGTTGATTCCATGACTTACACGCGACCTGACACGCCCTGCATCCTATGCAGAGTTCCGGTGAAACTAATATTGCCATTCTTGCCATGATGTCACCCCCTATGCCTTCTCGACGTTGGCCATAAAGGCCTTCGATTCAGGTATGCTCGTATTCGGATCTCCGATAAACGGCGTGAGGATATTCGCGCTGTCTCCGCCGCTTCCGTCAGTGGGGAATTGCCATCCGAAATGCCATGGCATACCGATTTGATGGATCGTCTGGTTCATGACCTTGAACGGCTTCAGCCGCTCCGTCACCACAGCGATCGCCCATATGCTCCCGCGTCCTGAAGAGACCTTGACCTTATCGCCACTCTTGATTCCCTTTTCGGCAGCCAGCTCTTTGCTCATCTCGACGAACATCTGAGGCTGCATCTCGAGAAGCCACGGCGTGTGTCTCGTCATGACACCGGTCTGCCAGTGCTCGGTGACCCTATACGTCGTAGCGACATAGGGATAGCGGACATCACAACTGAAGTGGGAGATAGCCTGAAAAAAGGGATGCACCGTAGGATTTATTCTCTGCTTGGACATAGGATTTTCCTGAATTGGACATTCCAGGGGCTCATAGTGTTCGGGGAACGGTCCGTCAGAGAGACCAGGCCCGAAGATAGAGGCCATGCCGTCGGGCTTCATGATGAAGGGCAACTTGCCGCCTTTTTCGTCAGACAACGGAGGCGCAGGGCCGTCTGGCACATCGCCCTCCCAGACTCCCGGTTTTCCGGTCTGGGGATTTTCCTTGGTCGGATTCCACTTGATGACCGCACGCTTCGGATCCCAGGGATTCCCGTTTTGGTCGACCGATGCCCTGTTATAGATGATCCTTCTGTTGACCGGCCACGCCCACGCCCAGTTCGGGTAAAGCCCCATGCCGGTGGGATCTTCCTTGCCTCTGCGAGCCATCATGTTGATGACCTTCCCGTCTTTCTGCGTGTAACTGCCTGAGAATATCCAGTTGCCGCAAGAGGTAGTCCCGTCTGCCTGAAGAGTCGTGAAATTGTTCGCGAGCTCGCCCTTCTTCCCGATGAGTTTCGGCGGTTCGACCTTCTTGTCGTAAACATCATCGAGATAGTATCCGTTGATCTCTTGAGCGACCCGATGGATGTCGAAATGTTCTATCTTACCGTCCTTATTCTTCTCTCCGTAGTCCCAGGCGATGTTCAGAATCGGAGCAGGGAACTTTCCTCCTTCTTTCTGATAGAGTTTCTTCACCCTGTAGTAAAGCTCATTCATGATCTCGGAATCGGGCATGGACTGCCCGACAGGCTCAACGGCCTTGTACCGCCATTGGGCGAGACGGCCTGAATTGGTGATGGAACCCTCCTTCTCGACGGAAGAACAGGCGGGGAGGAGAAATACTTCTGTCTGGACGTTTTCAGGTTTCATGTCAGGACCCTTCCAGAAAGAAGCGGTCTCGTTGTCATAGAGGTTTACGTTAACCATCCACTTCAGCTTCCCGAGAATCTGTCTCACCTTGGCCGCAGCGGCGGACGAGCAGGCAGGATTCTGGCCCCAGGCGAAGAACCCCTCAAACTTTCCTAATCCCATGTCGAAGAAGAGCCTGAGCCATGCCGCATTCATTCCCTCGTCGAGTTTCGGGAGCCATGCGTATCCGTAATCGTTATCGGCTTTTGCCTTATCCCCATAAATCGCCTTGAGGTAGCTCGTTATGTACTTGTTGCGGTTGGACCACCAGTTAACACTCTTCGGTTCCTTAGTCTTGGGAGTGTACTTTTCGATATAGGCCTTGAGGTCGACAAGGGATGCAGTCGGTGTAGGATTGTAACCCGGAAGTGAATTGAAGAGGAGACCCTGGTCGGTCGACCCCTGAACGTTTGACTCGCCCCTCAGCGCGTTGATTCCTCCCCCGGCCATTCCCATGTTCCCCAGTAAGAGCTGGACGATGGTGAAGTCTCTGATGTTCTGGACGCCGACGGTATGTTGGGTCCACCCCATGGCGTAGCATTCTGTCCCGACCCTGTCCGGCTTTCCCGTCGACCCAAAGAGCTTGTAGACTTCGATCAGTTTGTCTTTCGGTGTTCCCGTTATATTCGAGACGGCCTCCGGGGTGTACCGCGAGACATGTTTCTTGAGCAACTGAAAGACGCAACGGGGGTCCTTTAATGTCGGGTCTGTCTTCGGCAGGCCTTTTTCATCCATCTGAAAAGACCATGTCTTCTTGTCGTATGTTCCTGTCTTTTTATCGTATCCGGAGAAGACGCCGTCCAGTTCTCCTGGCATCTTGAAGTCCGGATTTACGAGGAAGGAGGCGTTCGTGTAATTGACCACATACTCTTTGAAATAGAGGTTGTTCTCGATGATATATTTGATCATCCCGTTGATGAAGGCGATGTCCGTCCCCGAACGAATAGGAGCGTACAGATCGGCCTTCGCCGCTGTCTGCGTGAAGCGGGGATCGACCACGATAAGCTTGGCCCCTCTCTCCTTTGCCTTCATGATCCATTTCATGGACACGGGGTGATTCGATGCAGGATTTCCTCCCATGACGAGAATGACATCGGCATTCCGTAAATCGATCCAGTGGTTTGTCATTGCGCCGCGACCGAACGACTCTGCCAGAGCCGCTACCGTGGGCGAGTGTCATATTCGGGCCTGGTGCTCTATGTAAACGAGGCCCCAGGAACGGAGCATCTTCTGGAGAAGATAACACTCTTCGTTGTCCAGTGCCGCACTCCCGACGTGGGCGATGCCGTCAGTTCTGTTAACGACAAATTCCTTTTCCACGGTAGTCTCGACCTCGACCGGTAAGCCCGCAGTGTCCAGGGCGAGCTGGCCCTTCTTCTCCTTTACTTTCGATATCGCTTTCTCCTTGAAGGTCCTGTCTCTCGTGTCCTTGACCTTCCGAGCTATCTGATCGAGAGCCCAGTCCCACTCGACTTCTTTCCATTCCGACGCTCCGGGGGCGCGATACCGAGGCTTCGTAAGTCTCA
>DASPUT010000137.1 GCA_035622735.1 Thermodesulfovibrionales bacterium
CGAAATAGTAAGGCAGAAACCACTTCTTGCCGAGTTCTATCCTGCCCTTGACACCGACAATCGGGTCGACGAGATCTTTCTTCTGAGACAGATTCGGCGAAGGGATATCAACGGGAAGAGCCGGCGCGATGTCCAGTGAGAGGGTTGTCTTAATACCGGCGTATCGAAGGCCGCCGAGGAAGTCAATGTTTGCGTTCTCGCCCTGATACGCGGAATACGCCCCGGCTATCTCGAAGACCAACGCCTTGAGTCCTGTTTCTGCCCTAACGGTAAAAGCCTCACCGAGACGGCCCGGCACGAGCGCTTGTCTGTTATCGTCGGAGAAATTGACGTACATGAGATCGCTGAGGACCGACCAATTCCCCTTTTTCGCCTCCATGGTAAGCATCGCTGCGAAGGAGAGATTACTGAGATAGTCGGACGAACCGATGTCGACGTTGCCGCTGATCGGGCTATCGGGGCGGACTATATTGAGAGAGCCGTTCACACTCGGAAGCCAGACGTAAGGAATGAGGGTGAATTGCCACTTGTCATCCCCCTGGCCTTCTGCTGCATTCCCTATGGTAGCACAGGCAAGTAAGACCACGATTGCGAGCGCGACCGCCACCCGATGCGCTCTCTCCATGAAAAAATTCTTCATCGTCTTCTCCTTTCCGTATCGATACGCCGCCCAAGGACCTGCCTGTAAGAACCGGCCCGATTCCGTATCACCCGAATGTGGCAGGCCCCTTACTTCATCTCCTGTTTCGCCTCGAATAGCTTTACCTTGCATTTGCGCGACAGATGGGCCTTGTTCGCCTTCAGGCACTGCATGATCCGACCATCTCCCGGCAGGACTCCTCCGCAGAAGATCGTGATATCATCTTCGCATGCCTGATGCACTTCCTTGAGGGCTTCTTTCACCTGCGCAAGGTGCACCTTGCAGCCGGGCGAAAGTTGCGCCTCGTTCTGTCTCAAACATTGGGCTATTCGTCCCTCGCCCGGCTGAACGGTGCCACAGAACTTCGCGACGTCTCCCGCACAGGGTTTCGCTTCCTGTGCAAATGTGCCCGATGATATCATCAAGATTGCAAAACATGCCAAGACAAGAACCAATGCTCTCTTCATGCTCGTCTCCTCCCTATCTCGACTATGAACGCCCAAAGGGCGCTGTTGTAGTTGTTCCTAACGACGACCGAACCCTCCTCCTCCTCTGAAACCGCCAAATCCGCCGCCTCCCCAGCTGTGATCACCTCCGCCGAAGCCGCCAAAACTGCCGCCTCCCCAGCTGTGCCCTCCGCCAGAATTGCCGCGGTCCCAGCCGCTTCCTCCTCCGGACCACTCTCCTCCACCACTGCTGCGGTCCCAACCTCCGCCATCTCCCCAGCTCTTCGAGCCCCAAGAAGAGGAAGCAGAACGTTGGTCTCCGGCCTGCCGAGCCCATTGCTGCGAATTGAGCGACTGCGCTGTCTTATTATCCTGGACACTACTCCAACTGCCGTTATTGTATTTCTCCCAGCCGCTGCCCGTATCCTTATAAACATTGCCGTCATGGTCGGCGTACATGTTGTTGTTGACCTTTGCGGCTCCCGCTGTCTGACCTCCGGGTCCCGTCACCTGTCCCCACTTTGCGGTACCCTGAGCTCCCGTATATGCGTTTCCGTAAGTCGCTGAACCTCCCCGTGCCGACACGCCGGTAGCAGGGTTATAGGTTGCGCCGCGCTGCCCGTAGGCGTAACCGCCCGTATAGACGTTCGACACAGAGGCGCGCTGTCCTGCGGAGATCCTGCCGGTCACGGAGTTGTATGAGGCTCCCACCTTGCTGCTCCAGGCGTTGCCGGTCCAAGCGTTGTATCCCGCCGAGGTGCGGGTGACCGCCGATGTCGCTCCCCAGTGGGAGTAGACATTGCCTGTTGTAGCGGCCCAGCCGCCCGGCCCCCAGGCAGCAGCTCCATGGTAGCCGTAATAGCCCCCATAGTATCCGCCGTAATAGCCGTGGTAAGCACCCCAATAGGGCGCACAACCCCAGTAAGCATCGCTCCAGGCAGCGCCCATGGCAAGGCCGAAACCGAAGCCCATGGCCCATCCGGTCCAGGGAGTCCAGGTCGGGTTTGCAGCATAGCCATAGGTAACAGGCGGGGCATACCAGACGGCCGCTCCTATGTAAGGCACATAGGTGTAGCCTGTCCCGTACACGACTACTCCGTCAGCGGTGACGACCGTCCCCATGTAGCCCGGCGTGTAGCCGACCACAACGTACTGAGAAGTAACGTCGTATATCTTCACATAGGTAACATAGTAAATCGGCGAACTCGGCGGAATAGAGTAGATGACCGCCGGAATCGACGTCGCTACAACCCACGGCCCTTGAACCGAGGGCGCAGTGAACCAGACCCCGTTCTGCACCGCGTACCATGAGTTTTGCGACACCATCACGATCGGGTTCGGCGAGTTATAAACGTACATCAGTGTCGTGTCAGGGACGGGCTTGAGTTCCGGTGCCCCGGTGATTACAGGCGTAAACGTGGCCTTATCGATGTAGACGACAGCGGTCTCGGGGATCTCGTTGGCGATGACCGCCTCCTGCGACTGCGGCGTTTTGGGGATCGATGCTTTCACGTTCTCCTTTGGGCTGTCATCAGGTATCTTGAAGAAGTCAGGCGGAAGCTCCGTTCCCGGGACATATTGCCACGGCCCGGCGAAGCCGGGCGCGGTGAACCACCTGCCTGTAACAAGGACGTAGGTCTTCTGGTTTTCGATATCCTTAAAGATGTTCCCTGTGGTGTTCTTGACGTAGAGGAGCATCGTCCCCTCAAGAGGCGCCCAGTCCGGCGGGCCTTGAGTCACGACGAGCTCTGTCGGCGTGGTAGCTACGATGATTTCCGGCACTCCTTTCTTGAGCGATGGTTTCTGTTTGACGTTGGCAGGCCCGCTTATGAGATCCACGACGTCGTCCTTTGAGAGTTTCTGCGCAAGCTTGTTGATCCCAGCCGGCACTCCTTTCGCTGCCTTCCATGGCCCCATGAGAGATTTCGCCGTAACAAAGCCATCGAAGATATGGATGTAGTAATTGCCCGACGAGTCGTCGAGCAGTATAAACGCACGGCTATTGATAACGCGCTCCAGTTTGGTGCCCTGCACGGTGCGCCATACCGGCTCGCCGTCTATCATGACGAGCATCGCGGCGGTCTGAGAGAAGACGAACTTAGGAGGCTCGTTCTTCACCGGTACCGCCCGCGCCTGTTTTTCCGCTCCAGCGATGGCGAGCATTGCATCGAGCCGGTCAAGGGACATGGTGGAAGGCCCGTTCGAGACGATCGACTGAAAGCCCTGCTGGTAGAGGGCCGCCTTATCCGGGGTTGACGGGAATATCGCCTTCTTGATTTCGATGTCATGGAACTCGACGACACGGAACAGCCTGTGAACGCGCGTCTTTGCCGTTATCTCGATGACTCCGAAGTCCGGCTCCTTTGCCCCTGCGGGAAGCACCGAGACAGCGGTGTGGGCCTCAAAATGGTGTCCGTCCCAGCTGTCGAGCTGCGGCTGGTATAATGAGTACTTCGCGCCATTCTGATCAACGACCTTCGGCCAGGGATCAGGCGTGACTTCCGATGCCGGCGGCTGGTCGCCGAATGACTGGGCAGAAAGCGTATGCTGCCATATCGCTATACCAGCGAAGGACAAAACAAGAAACGACATGATGATAAGCCTTTTTATCATACTATCCACGCTCCTTTCCGTATTAAACAGCGCCTCACTACCAATGAAACAACCTTTTCATACACCTTGACCGGACGTCCTCAAATTGCCGACTCTTTCTCTAAGGCTTTGGGAGAATGAGTTTCTCTGATAACTTTTATCATGGGCGAGGACTATTGTCAAGCAGTGTGTGAGACCTCGCGGCAGAAGACGGAGAGGTCTTACACACAAACCTAAGATAGCCCTGTGAGGTCACGGATTTCGGAGGTTTTCATGGTTAGAAAAATGCGCAGAAGTGTCAATGACAGCATAAAACCGGGACAAATAAAGATCGGAACTATGGACTGTTGCCGCCCGTGGGAAGAGTTAAGATTGAGATATAGCAACCAGGCGGAACTTCAAAAAGTGGTTGCTTTTCTATATAATGCAATTGTAAGAGGAAGACCGAATACATTCAGGAGGAAATGCAATGACGACAGAACCCGGCAGAAGAGTGGCAGAGAGGCAAAGAGGAATACTTTTTATTTCGATGATCGTGATTTGCGGCATCCTCTTGATTGCCGGCCGGATGGTTCCGGTGTCGGCTCAGGATTCAAAACCCATTGCCAGTATCGGCGGAAATTTTAATGTCAATCTTCTGAACACGGTCCGTCTCGACGGCTCATACAGTTATGATCCCGGAGGGAGGTCCCCCCTCTCGTATAGCTGGGAATTAGTCTCCAAGCCCGAAGATAGTTCAACGACCCTTATCCCTGACGGACCGAAGGCCTCGTTTGGCGCTGATGCGGTCGGCGCCTATAAGGTGAAGCTTGTCGTGAATAACGGGTTTGAGGACAGCGAGCCGGCTTACGCTATCATAACCGTCACGAAGAGGGGATACGAATAGGAAGGAACGTTTTGGCGCCTGAATGTTCCGCCGATAGAAAAGAGGTAGTGCGGTTAATATTAAACGCTGGCGCGGAAGGCCTTGAGGTGCAGCTGCAAATATCGTCCTCCGTTCCATTCGTTTATCATCGGGGTGAATACCACGTCTACGGTCTTTGCGCAAAGGCTTTCGAAGGACTTCCCCATGTCAAACCCGATCGCGTCGAGCGACGAAGACTTCTGTCCTAATTTCATCTTGATATGATTGTTCCCGACGACTCGCGGATTAAGCACCCCGAGTCTCCTCGAACCGAAAAGAGGTTCGGGATTACCGTAGCCGAGAGGTTCGAGAAGAGAGAGTTCCCGCACGAGACCTGCATTCACCTCTGATAGGGCAACCTCAGCGTCTATTTCGAGAGTCGGGGTAATGTCCTCTCTTTTCAGGAAGTCCGTCACAATCCTATTCATCCTTTCCCGAAAGGCCGGGAGGTTCGAAACGGAGAGCTTGACCCCTGCCGCCTGTTTGTGTCCGCCAAAGGCGATGAGGAGATCCCCGCATTGCGAAAGCCCGTCATAGACGTCAAAACCCGGTATGCTCCTTATCGATCCCTTTGCTACCGTATCGTCTACGGTAAAAATAAATGCCGGCCGGTAAAATTCCTCCGCTAGTCTCGACGCCACAATACCGATGACGCCCGTATGCCATCCCTCATTCTGAAGCACGATGGCGGCATCATGTCCTTCGGCCTGCAGTTGGGAAAGCGCTTCCTGATAAACCCCCTCTTCGATCCGCTGTCTTTCCGTATTGATCCTGTCGAGCCTTCCGGCTATCGAAAGGGTCTCTTCATCCGAACCGGAGAGGAAGAGGCTTATGACATCACCGGCGTCACCGATCCTCCCCGCAGCGTTGATTCTCGGCACCATGGTGAAGGAGAGGAGGCCGGCCTTCATCTCTTTCTTGCCGAGTCCCGATACTTCCATGAGTGCTCTGATACCCGGGCGATAGGCGCTGCCGATACAGCGCAGACCCTCTTTGATAATTACTCTGTTTTCGCCGACAAGGGGAACCACATCCGCTATCGTTCCTAGGGCGGCGAGGTCGAGGAGCGAGAGGGATGCTTCCGGACCGAGGGACAGGTCGGGATCGATGGCCATAGCCTGGACGATCTTGAACGCAACCCCGGCACCGGAAAGGTCGGCAAAGGGTTTCCGCGGCGCAGTCAGTTTCGGGTTAACAATCGCAACAGCGTCAGGAAGGAGAAATTCATCGTGGAGCTCGGCCCGCAAACCGCAGGCCTGGGTCTTCCTAACAGGCTCATGGTGATCGGTAATGATGACGTCTATCCCTTCGCTTTTCGCGCGCGTGGCAGCATCGATCGAGGTTATGCCGCAGTCGACGGTGATGATGAGTTTCACGCCGAGCTTCTTTGCCACGTCTACGGAGGGCGCGTTGAAACCGTATCCGTGAACCATCCTGTTCGGTATGAAACAGTGGACATCCATGCCTATGGTTTTCAGGGCATAGATCATAATCGCTGCGGACGTGAGACCATCCGTGTCGTAGTCTCCGTGGATGAGAACGCGCTCCCTGAGTCTCGATGCGGCCTTTATCCTGTCAACTGCAACCCTCATGCCGGGAAGTTCGAATGGGTCGGAGAGACCGGTAATCCCCGGGTTCAGGAAGGTGTTGATATCGTCTGCGGTCTTTACTCCCCTGTTGATGAGAATCTGGGCGAGAAGGGGTGATATTGATGCGGCCAGAGAAAGATAACGGACATACTCGGGATTCGTCTTCGTTATGAACCAGCGCCGCTTCATAAAAAGACTGTTTCAGTCAGCCGCCAGGCAGTCCCCTGTCCTGAGATGTTTGACCTCGGACCTGCGATTCGGGGCTGCCGACTATTTCTTTGCAAAGGCCTTCTTCCCCCTCCAGAGGAGTACTATCGGACTCGCGACAAAGATGGATGAATAGGTACCGACGATGACGCCAAGAATCATGGCGAGGGCAAAATCGTGGATCACCTCTCCGCCGAGGAAAAAGAGAGCGAGGGAAGTGAGAAGCACGGTGAACGAGGTTACGATCGTCCTAGAAAGGACCTCGTTGACGCTCCGATTCATGACGGCTTCAACGGGATCCTTGACATTCGAGCGGAAGTTCTCCCTGATTCTGTCAAACACAACGACTGTATCGGTGAGGGAATACCCCGCAATGGTGAGGAGTGCCGTGACGAGGATGAGGTTTATTTCCCGCCCAAGGAGGAAGAAGATGGCGAGCACGGCGAGCACATCGTGAAACGTGGCGACTGTGGCGCCGACGGCAAAGTCGAACTTGAACCGGATGGCGATATAAATGAGTATCCCGAGCGTCGCCATCGCAACGGCCTTCGCCGCATCTTCCCTCAATTTCCCGCCGACCTTCGGTCCGATGAATGTGGTTGAATCCACCACATACCGGTTATCAGGGAATTTCTGACTGATGGCGGCCGTAATGGTGTCTGAAATCTGTCCGGTCGGGTGATCGGTCTTCTTCACCCTGATGAGGATCTTTTTCACCGCAGGGAAGTCCTGGAGATCGAAATCCCTGATACCCGCGTCCTCAAGCGCCTTCCGTATCTCGTGAAGGGCCACGGGTTTGTCGAACCTGAGCTGGATGGCCGTCCCCCCGGCGAAATCGATGCCGAGGTTCGCCCTTCCGTTCGCTATCTGTACAATCGTGAATATCCCGATGAGGGAGAGGATTCCCGAGAATATAAATGCAAATTTCCGTTTACCGAGGAAATCAATGTTCGTGTTCTTGATGAGTTCTAACATCCTGCCTCCTATATGCTCAGCTTCCTGACCTCTTGCCTGCTATTGATGAGGTCGAAGATGGATTTTGTGCCTACAAGCGCGGTGAAGAGGTTTATGGCAACGCCGAGACTCAGGGTCACGGCAAACCCTTTTATCGGTCCCGTCCCGAACTGGAAGAGGACCGCCGCGGTAATGAGGGTCGTGACGTGCGAATCGAAGATTGTCCAGAACGCCTTGTCATACCCGGAGTCGACTGCCGCCCTCGGAGTCTTGCCGGACTTCAATTCATCTCTTATCCTCTCGAACATGAGGACGTTGGAGTCGACCGCCATACCTATGGCGAGGATTATCCCCGCAATGCCGGGCATGGTGAGGGTCGCGTTGAGAAACGCCATAGCGCCGAGGAGCAGCACGATGTTTAAGAAGAGGGCGAAGTCGGCGATCACCCCCGACAGTCTGTAGTAAACAATCATGAAGATGACCACGAGGAGCGTGCCGATGATCGCTGCTCTCCTGCCCGCCTCGATGGAGTCTTCACCGAGAGAAGGTCCGACGGTTACATTCTGGAGCATCTTTATCGGAGCGGGGAGCGCACCGGCCCTGAGGACTATCGCGAGGTCCTTCGCCTCATCCATCGAGAACCTCCCGGTTATCTGGGCATTCCCACCGGCTATCCTCTCCTGTATCACCGGGGCGGAATAGACCGTGCCATCCAGGATTATCGCGAGTCTCTTCTTCACGTTTGCCGCGGTAATATCCTCGAAGAGCTTTGCGCCGGGGGCATTGAAGGTTATTCCGACATATGGTTCGTTGAACCTCTGGTCTATCGTCACCTTCGCTTCCGTGAGAAGGTCACCCGTCATGAGAGCCTGCTTCTTCAGGAGGATCGGTCTCTTCGTGACTTCCCCCGTCTCCCTGTTGGTGAACTTTTCAAAGAGTATCTCGTCATCCTGGGGCAACTTGCCCGCGAACTTGCTCAGGAGAGATTCTTCCTCTCCGGGCTTGATGTTCGCCGGTATCTCGGCAGCCACGGGCGAAGAATCGTCCACCATCTTAAATTCGAGCTGTGCCGTCTTCCCGATTATCTCGATCGCCCGCTTGGGGTCTTTGATTCCGGGCAGCTGCACTACGATCTCGTTCGCCGCCTGTCTGTGGATCGTCGGTTCGGCAACGCCGAACTGGTCGATCCGGTTCCGGATCGTCTCGAGTGCCTGGTCCGCTGCGGTATCCTTTATCCTGGTCGCTTCTCTGTCGGAAAGCCTGTAGACAAGCTTCGCTCCCGTTTCGACGGGAGTGAGCACAGGGTAACTGTCTTCAATCGCCTTCCTCACGTCCATGGAGTTCGGGGCGACGGTTATGAGAAGGCCATTCCTCGTGATTTCCGCGGCGAGCTTCTTCTTTTCGAGCGTTTCCTTCAAGGACTGTGCGATCCTCTCTGTCGTTATCTCGACAGCCCGATCCGCTTCGACTTCAAAAACGAGATGAACTCCGCCCTGAAGGTCGAGTCCGAGGGTGATGCCTTTGTTCGGCATCGTATTCTTCCACCACTCAGGCAAGTAACGGAATGCAGGGGTATTGGGGAGAAAGAAAATAATGGCGAGAATGACGGTAACGCCAATAAGGACAAATCTCCAGAAAATCCTCTTCTTCATCGCGTAATTCTAACCTCCTCAGCAAGTCGAGAGTCGTATCTCAATAGATTCGTGTCGATGTCACAGGCCTTGGCCACCCGTTCGATCCGCGGGAAAATCCCGGCAATCACATCATCAGAAAAGACTTTCTACGTCCCTTCGCGTCCCGGAAGGGAGAATCCGCCAGCGAACCGGGGCCCTGCTAATCTTCTTCCGAAGCGGGTCTGACCGATGCGATATATCCTTTCCCGAACTTAACCTTCACATTCTCTGCGATCTTCAGGGTCAGGGTATTCGCCCCTACCGCTTCCACCACGCCGTAAATCCCGCCGGAGGTGACAACTTTGTCACCTTTCTTCAGGTTCTCTATCATCTGTTTATGTTCCTTCGCCCTCTTCTGCTGCGGCCTGATGAGAAGGAAATAAAAGATAACGAAGATAAGGATAAGCGGAAGCAGGCTTGTGAACATTGCCCCGGGCCCGCCCTGTCCGGCCTGCGGTGCCGGCCCCATTGCAT
>DASPUT010000138.1 GCA_035622735.1 Thermodesulfovibrionales bacterium
GTCTTCTGGCTGTCGATGATACCGGGAATCATCGCGGTGCTTCTCATCATCCTTTTCATCAAAGAGAAGCAAAGATCGTCTCCTCTCTCTTCGGAAAGGCCGAAATTGTCGTTGAGGCACTTTGACTGGAGATTCAAGTTCTTCGTCCTCATCGCAACGCTCTTCGCGGTCGGAAACTCGAGTGACGTCTTTTTGATACTCAGGGCCCGGCAGACAGGGATACCCTCGCACACGATACCGATGCTCTATCTGGTATTTAACGTTATTTACTCTTTATCCGCGGTCCCGGCAGGTATCGTGGCTGACAGATTCGGAAGGAAAAGGGTGATACTCGCCGGATTTATCCTGTTCGCTGTCGTCTATTTCGGGTTTGCGATGGTGGAGAGAACTGCGACGGTATGGGTATTGTTCGCGCTCTACGGAGTCTTCATGGGACTTACGGACGGCACGCAAAAGGCATTTCTTGCCGGCATGATACCGGCTGATTTCAAGGCAACGGCCTTTGGTCTCTATCACACCGCGGTCGGCCTCGCGATGTTTCCCGCAAGTCTCGCAGGCGGATGGCTCTGGGATCATTTTTCGCCGTCGGCTACTTTTTACTATGGGGCCTGCACGGCCTGTCTCTCATGTATTCTCTTCATCGTCTTTATGGCTGCGACGAGAGAATCACGGTAAAACAATAGCCGGGATCTTCCGACCCTACTGGATTTTTCAGAGAAGATTTCTTTAGAATGGTCTGGGCAACGGCAGAATTCCCTGCGAATCAGGCGCAGAAAGAGAGTCAAGTCATTCAGCGATATATCATCAAGAGGATCCTTCTCCTCATACCGCTCTTACTCGGTATTACGCTCCTCACGTTCTCCCTGACGAAGGCCCTTCCGGGTGACCCGGCGCTGAGCCTGATGGGGGAAAGGACAAAGCCCGAGGTGATCGAGAGGATCCGCAAGGAGCTCGGTTCCGATAAACCATTCTTCATCCAGTATTCGGGTTATATCAAACTCCTCCTGAAGGGTGAGTTCGGGCGTTCCTACTATACGAACAGAAAGGTCGCCGAGGACTTGCTTATCAAATTCCCTAATACCTTGCTCCTTGCTGTGGGTGCGATGACCATAGCGGTTCCCGCAGGCATCATCTTCGGTTTTCTCTCGGCTTTAAGGAGAGGAACCGTAATCGACCGGACGGTCTCGGTCTTGTCCGTTATCGGTTTGAGCCTTCCCGTATTCTGGTCCGGACTCCTCATCATGCTCTTCTTCAGTCTGAAGCTGCGGCTGCTCCCTCCGGCGGGCATGGGAGGCATACGGTTCCTCATTATGCCGGCGCTCACCCTCGCACTTCCGGCGCTCGCAACGCTGACGAGGATTTCACGCACGACGCTCATAGACCTCGTCCACATGCCTTATGTGAGGACGGCTCGAGCGAAGGGGCTGAGGGAAAAGAACGTTCTTTTCATTCATGTTTTCAAGAATGCCCTGCTTCCCCTTGTGACCGTGATCGGTCTCGATTTCGGGAGCTACCTGAACGGCGCGGTGCTCACGGAGACGATTTTCGCATGGGACGGCATCGGAAGGTACGCCATGGAAGGAATTATCAAACGGGACTATCCGGTGATTATGGGTTGCATCATTGTCGGCACGACGGTTTACGTCCTCATCAACCTCGCTGTCGACATCGCCTACCACTACCTCGATCCGAGAGTGAGGCTTTATGCGGATATTGAGTAAGGGTATCGTCGCCCTGCTGCTTCTCGTATCGGTCGCCTCAATCCTTGCTCCCATCATAGCGCCGTACGACCCTGATGAGATAAATCTCGATGAGCTGAAAATACCTCCGGACGCAAAACATCTCTTCGGCACCGACAATAAGGGCAGGGATATCTTCTCGCGGGTCCTCTACGGCGGAAGAATTTCCCTTTCCGTCGCTGTTGCGGCGGCTTTTCTCTCCATGGTCATCGGCCTTTTGATCGGCCTCGTATCGGGTTATCTCGGGGGGAGGACCGATACGGCGATCATGATCGTCGTTGACTTCATCCTCGCCTTTCCGTCGCTCCTCCTCGCAATAGGCGTGTCGGTGATCCTCCCGCCCGGTATCTATACCGTCATGATAGCGATTGCGTCCGTGGGCTGGGCATCCTTTGCGCGGCTTGTGAGAGGACATGTCTTGTCCTTACGGAGCGCGCCCTTCATCGAAGCGGCGACGGCGATAGGCTGCAGCTCGAGAAGGGTTCTCTTTGTGCACCTGCTTCCCCAATGCATTCCCCTCGTCATTGTTATGACCGGATTAAAGCTGGGAGGGTACATCCTTGCCGAGGCTTCCCTCAGTTTTCTCGGACTCGGTGCTCAACCCCCGGCGCCGAGCTGGGGCTCCATGGTGAGCGCAAACCGGGCCTTCATCGTTTCTGCGCCGTGGATGGTCATCTTCCCCGGACTTGCCATAACCGTGACATCGCTCTCTTTTAATATGCTCGGAGATATCTGGAGGGACAGGTACGGCCTCAAGATACAGGGGTAGACTAGTAGCCCCGGGTCTTTTCTTCCTCTTCCTGCTCGGTCTTGCAGGAAATGCACATCGTTGTTACGGGTCTCGCCTCGAGTCGCTTCATATCGATTACCTCGCCGCAGACGTCGCAGATGCCGAAGGAACCACTCTCGATCTTCTCTATCGCCTCTTCGATCTTCTTGAGCAGCCTTTGTTCTCTTCCCCTGAGACGCAACATAAAATTCCTGTCTATCTCCGCACTCGCCTGGTCGCCGAGGTCGGGAAAGATCGTCTGACCGGGCAGGACATTGAGTGCCTCTTCCGCTTCCGAGAGGAGCGCGACCTTCTGCTCGATCAGTTTTTTCCTTATCTCCTGGAGCATTCTTTCTCTCGGTGACAGCCTCTGTTTTTTTTCTGTCGCCGCCTTTCCCTGCGAACGAGTTAACGTTTTACCGTTGTTGATTACTTTGACCTTCTTGACAGGGGCAGTCCTCTTCGCGGAATCCGCTTTCTTCACGGATTTCACCGTCCTTCCGACCTTCACCGCAGCTGTAGTTTTCTGCTTTCCCCCAAGCTTCTTCTTTGAAGTCGTTGTCCGCCTCGAAGGACCCGCTGACGATGCCGCTTTCTTAGGGCTCTTGGCAGGCCTCTTCGACACGTTTTTCTTCTGTCCCTTCCGTGGTTTCTTGGTCGACATACCATCTCCTCGAAATAGAATTTTTAAAGCTACCATAAAAGAAGAGGCTTCGTCAACTGATTTGTCTCCCCGCAGATCACGCATTAATCTTTCCCGGCGGCTCCGTTTGTGATAAACTTTAGGGGGAACATTTTTTGGCCCTATGAACGTCATCATCCGGGACATAGCAGAAACGGGATATGCTTCCGACGCCCTTATTTTGCCGCTCTGCGAGGGGGAACATGCCGGTCTCTACAGAGAGATCGATGCTGCCCTCCATGGCCTCATCCAGGGGGTCAGATCATCCGGAGAATTCAAAGGAAAGCAGAATCAGACCTCCCTGCTCCATACGTCTGACCGGATAAAGCCCGCAAGGGTCCTCCTCGTCGGCCTCGGGAAAAAGGAAGAGGTGACGTCGGAGAAATTGCGACAGGCAGGGGGCAGAGCCGCCACATGCCTCTCGGATACGGGAGTAAAAAACGTCTCGCTCTCCTCTCGGTACATACTCTCCCTCAAGCGCTCACCGGAGCCCTTCATTGAAGGTTTCCTTCTTGCCCTCTACAAGTTCAGGAAATATAAGAAAGAGAACAACGGCAACGGCCCGGAAAGGCTTACCCTCTTGGGAAAGACGAACAAGTCACTGGTCGATTCGCTTGCATGGATCGAGTCCGTCTCGTCAGCTGTGCACTTCGCGCGAGACCTTGTCAACACGCCTTCGAATGATATGACGCCGTCGGCTCTTGCGAAGATCGCAAAGACACTGGCCAAGAACGGCGTATCGGTGAGGGTGCTCGGCAGGGCGGAAGCCAAACAGGAAGGGATGGGGGCCTTTCTCTCCGTTGCGCAGGGGTCTGATGAACCGCCAAAATTCATTGTTCTCACCTACCGGGGCGGGGTCGGGTCGCCGATCGTGTTCGTCGGCAAATCCATCACCTTCGACAGCGGGGGCATTTCGATCAAGCCGGGCGAAGGGATGGAAAAAATGAAGTATGACATGGCAGGCGGAGCCGTGGTGCTGGCTCTCATAAAGGTTGCGTCCGAAACAGCGCTTCCGGTCAATCTCGTCGGCATCCTTCCCGCGGCCGAAAACCTCCCCGGCGGCAGCGCATCCAAGCCCGGCGATATCGTCAGGACGATTACCGGCAAGACCGTCGAGATCATCAATACCGATGCAGAGGGAAGACTCGTCCTCGCCGACGGAATAGGGTATGCAAAAAAACTGAATCCGAGTGCTATAATAGATATAGCGACTCTGACCGGGGCATGCTCTGTCGCCCTCGGTAACGAGGCTGCCGCGATGATGGGCAACAGTAACGGTTTGATGAGCAGGTTAAAGACTATAGGAGACGAGACCTATGAACGGGTCTGGCAGATGCCCCTCTACGAGGAGTATCTCGACTATATAAAGAGCGACCCTGCGGATCTCAAGAATAGCGGGGGGAAGACAGGGTCTCTCGTTACTGCAGCGTATTTTCTCAAGGAGTTTGCGGGTGATACACCCTGGGTCCACCTCGATATCGCAGGGATCGCCTGGACCGACAAAGACAGACCGTACATCCCGAAAGGTGCCACCGGGATGGGGGTGCGACTCCTCTCGACGTTGTTAAAGGAGATGAAAGATGAAAATTTTTAAGATATCGGTATTCCTTGCTCTGTTCTTCATCCCTTCTCTTGCGTTCGCCTGGGGCCCGCTCACCCATATGTATCTGGGAAGCGAGGTCTTTTCGATCGCCTCTCTCTTGCCGGCCGGCGTCTATGCCCTCATCAGGAAGTACCGGCATGACTATCTCTACGGAAATCTCATGGCCGACATCATCATCGGCAAAAAGTTTCTTCCCGAGGATAAGAACCCCCATAGCTGGGAAATGGCGTTGAACCTCTTGGAGTCCGCCGAGACGGATCAGCAGAGGGCCTTTGTCCTCGGGTATATGAGTCATCTCGCGGCCGACACCGTTGCGCACGGGAAATTCATGGGGAAGAGGCGGAACCTGGGACATACCCTTGTGGAGATGCGAGCGGACAGCATTATCGACAGGAGGTACTGGTTTCAGGCGATGAGCATAGATAGGAAAGTCCAGTTGAGGAACGATCTCTTCCTCGAAAAATCTATTGATCGGGCCGTCTTCTCCTTTAAGACGAACAAGCGTATTTTCAGGGGTATGCTCTTGCTGTCATGCTTCAATCAGAAGAGGGTCGGCGACTTCATTCAGAGGAACTCCTACAATCCTACCATCCTCACAAAGAGGAATATTCAACGGCTTCACGAGAAATCCATCGACCGGATCATCGATATCCTCGCCAACGGTGAGAACTCGGAAGTACTGCAGAAAAATCCGATGGTGAGCAGGGTTCGGTGACCGTACAGTATCCTCTTCCTTGACCGTCTATGCGGGACATGTTGGGCAGGGAGAGTGCTGTCTCTGTTCCCGAGGCCCGGGAACGCATGACACGTCATGTCATCGCGGGCGAACCTCCTTCCGTCCTTACCACGCTTGATAAAGCCTACCAGAGAATTTTGTCTGAAGACGTGTTCTCTCCGGAAGACCTGCCTGGATTTTCCCGCTCCACCGTAGACGGCTTTGCCGTAACCTCTTCCGACACCTTTGGCGCTACGGAAGGATTGCCCGCTTACCTGAATGTCAGTCATGAAATCCTCATGGGAGAGGAACCCTCCTTCCGGCTTCTTAAGGGGACCGCTTCAAAAATCGCGACAGGGGGCATGCTCCCTCAGGGCGCCGACGCCGTTGTCATGCTGGAACACGCTCAGTATGCTGATGGAGGTCTGATCGAGGTCTTAAAGCCGGTAGCCCCCCGTGAGAATGTGATATCGGCCGGGGAGGACATGAAGAAGGGTGAAGTCCTTCTGAGGAAAGGTCACCAGCTCAGGTCTCAGGATATAGCCGCGCTTGCAGGGGTCGGCATCGAAGAGGTGAAGGTGTATGAAAAACCGAAGGTCTCGATTATTCTCACGGGTGACGAAATCGTTCCGCTGGGGCGTGCGGTGCGTCCGGGACAGGTCCGCGACATGAATTCATTCACACTTGCCGGCCTCATCAGGAAAAACGGCGGCATTCCTGTAAAGAAAGGTATCTGCAAAGATGTCTACGAAGAGATACGAAATGTCGTCCGGGAGTCCCTCGATGACTCCGACATGGTGCTCATCACCGGAGGGAGCTCCGTAGGCACAAAGGACATGACGGCAGAGATCATAGAAGGTCTCGGCTCACCCGGTGTATTGTTTCACGGAGTGACGCTGAAGCCGGGAAAACCAACGATCGGTGCCGTTGTTGACGGCACCCCCGTCTTCGGTCTTCCCGGTCATCCAGCTGCAGTGGCCGTCTGCTTCGAAGTTTTCATTCTGCCTGTGCTTCGCATGCTGACAGGCAGAGAGGAGAAGGAATATCAGGGACAGAAGAGAATCAGGGTCCGTCTCGCAAGGAATATCTCTTCGAGCGTCGGGAGAGAGGAACATGTCAGGATCGCCCTCGAGGAAAGGGACAATGAGTTATGGGCGGTGCCGGTCCTCGGGAAATCAGGCCTCATCAGAACCCTTGTGAAGGCCGATGGCACGATCGTCATCCCCGCACCGGTGAGAGGGCTGGAGGAAGGCGAAATGGTTGATGTCGTACTCTTTTGAAAGATCCTCGCGCCGAGAGATCTTCACTGCCATCTTTTCAAAGAGCCCTCGCCATGGTAAGTCCTCTTTTCAATCAATAGATCCGGCTTTGTCCCGTATCACCTTACTGCCCTGAGAATGCCGTTCAGTAAGGCAATCGGCGAGGGAGGACAGCCGGGAATAGAAACATCAACGGGTATGACCCTATCGATGCCGCCGAGGGATGCGTAGCTCTCTCCGAATATACCGCCGCAGCAGCCGCAATCGCCCACGGCAAGGACGAGCTTCGGGTCAGGGGTAGCGGCATAGGTCCTGCGCAGGGCTATCTCCATGTTTCGTGTCACAGGACCCGTGACCAGGAGCATATCGGCAAAACGGGGAGATGCCGTGAAGCGGATACCGTATCCTTCACAATTGTAGAGGGCATTGTTCATCGCGTGTATCTCAAGCTCACAGCCGTTGCATGAACCGGCGTCCACCTGCCTTATCGTGAGGCTCCCCCTGAATCGTCTCCTGATCGCCTCTTCCAGTTTCGCGCCGACTTCGTGTATGTCCGTCTCCACGTCCGGGAGAAGGGGTTCAGTCACGATGCCGGTGCGGAATATCTGGCGAAGTATCCTAATCATACGTCATGCCCCGAATAAGATTGATTAAAGCTCTTGTTGCAGAGCGGGAAATCGGGCACGATGTTGCCGTGGATTGCCTGCTCCAATCCAAGCCAACTCACGCTGGACGGGTCCCTCACCATGCACCGGTTCACTTCCCCCTTTGGGCCGGCCTGAAGCCAATAAATGATTTCGCCGCGCCAACCCTCGACCGCCGCAAAGCCTGAGACGCCAGGTGCAGGCGGTTCAACTACCGTTGAGATCTCACCGGAAGGCAGGTTTCTGATTATTTCGCGGATGATGCGAATCGATTCCCTTATCTCCTCGACCCTCACCCAGGCCCGGGCATGGACATCGCCCGATATCAGCACCGGCACGTTCACCCCGACGCGATCATAGGGAGGGAAAGGGTTCTGCAGCCTGCAGTCGAGGTTCAGGCCGCTTGCACGCGCCACGATGCCGACCACGCCGAGTTCCCTCGCCTTTTCAGGGAGGAGAATCCCCGTGTCCCTGACCCGGTCCTCAAGAGACGAGTTTTCATCGTAAATCACCGCGAGCCTTTCAAACTCCTTTGAGAGAATATCCATCTCGGCCAACAACGCTTCTTTGCCCTGAGCATTGATGTCTGCTGAAACGCCGCCGGGAACTACGCGGTCCATCATGAAGCGGTGTCCAAGAAGGATCCGGTTTGTGCGTACAAGCATCTCCTTGAGCATCATCGTCTGGTAGAGCATGAAGGCGAAGGCAGCATCGTTGCAGATGGCGCCGAGGTCGCCGAGGTGATTCGCGATCCTCTCTCTCTCAAGCATAAGTGCTCTCAACCAGTGCGCCCTTTCAGCGACGATCGCGCCGCTCATCGACTCCAGCGCCGTGCAATAGGCGAGTGCGTGCGCCACGGTGGTGTCTCCGGAAACGCGGCCGGCAAGCCTCGCCCCTTCCTGCCATGAGAGGGATTCAAATCTCTTCTCTATGCCCTTGTGGGCATAGCCCAGTCGTTCCTCGAGGTTGATTACCGTCTCGCCCACCGCCTGAAATCTAAAATGGCCCGGCTCGATGATACCCGCATGAACAGGGCCAACCGGTATTTCGTAGACTCCTTCTCCCTCGGCTCGCGCCCAATTATATTCCCCTTTCACCCTCGCCATCGGTTTTGATGCGTCAAAGGTCTTTCTCAGTGGCCATGCGTCCTCGGGCCAGTCCTCAAATTTTATCCAGGGCCTAAGATCAGGGTGCCCGAGGGGTGTAACGCCCATGAGGCTGTGCATCTGCCGTTCGAATCGATAGGCCGGAACGAATTTCTTTGTGAGACTCGGAAAAGTCGGATCATCGGCAGGGACTTCCGTCTTGACGATGAGATACTCCGAGCCCCACCGGTAACAGGCATATATGCCAAACCCCCTACCGAAGAGAGATTCGTCCGTTGCCCATTCCGCTGCGAGCAGGGCAAAAGCCTTCTTCATTGCCTTCGCCGCTTCGACAAACTTCTCCCTCGGGAGAATGCAGAAAATTACTGAAGAGGGGAACTGCCCCCCAGGGAATCTGACGTCCTCTCCGACTGACGCGACTAACGCATCTTTCAGTATGCTCATTTCAGCAACTCCACCGCCGCGTGGAACCATTGATTCAGGAAGTCAGGCAGATAAATCCCGACGGCGAAAACGAGCGTCATATGGAGGATTACCGGCACGTGCGCCACCTTCATCGGTTTTTGGTATGACGGCACATCCCCTGAGACCATGGGCTGGACCCTCCTGAATAGAGCGGCAAAAGCCACCCCGAGGCCGAGGAGGAGAAATGGCGTCCAGAGGGGAGCATCCTTAATCGTTGCCGTCAAGATGAGGAACTCGCTCGTGAATATCCCGAACGGGGGCATACCGACTATCGCCATCACCCCGAACATCAGCCCCCATCCGACTAAAGGATTGCCTTTGAAAAGCCCTTTTATCCTGTCGATCTCCTGAGTCCAATGCATCTGCGACGCATGGCCGACGGTGAAGAATATCGCCGACTTTGCGAGACTGTGCACAAGCATGTGAAGGAGAGCTCCGAATGTGGCTATGGGGCCTCCCAGGCCGAAGGCAAAGGTCGCTATGCCCATATGTTCTATGGAAGAATAGGAGAAGAGGCGCTTGATGTCTTTCTGCCGCAAGAGGGAAAATGCCGCAACGAGGATCGAAAGAATGCCGAAACCCATCATGATATCTCCCGCGTGATGACTGCGCGTCGAACCGTCCACAAGCACCTTGCAGCGCACGAGTGCATAGAGCGCGATGTTGAGCAGAAGGCCCGAAAGTACCGCGGAGATGGGGGTCGGACCCTCGCTATGCGCGTCGGGCAGCCAATTGTGGAGCGGCACAAGACCGACCTTTGTGCCGTATCCCACCATGAGGAAGACAAAAGCGAGCGACAATACCGTAGGTTCGAGACTTCCGCTCACCCTGCTCAGGTTCGTCCAGAGGAGGGCCTCGCCCCCTTCTCCAAGGACCTTTTCGGCAGCGAAATAGAGCAGCACCGTCCCGAAGAGGGCCTGTGCGATGCCTACGCCGCAGAGGATGAAATACTTCCATGCAGCCTCGATCGCCGTAGGTGTGCGGTACAGCGATACGAGAAGGACCGTCGAGAGCGTGGCGAGCTCCATCGCGATCCAGAGTATGCCGACGTTGTTGGTGAGAAGA
>DASPUT010000139.1 GCA_035622735.1 Thermodesulfovibrionales bacterium
GAAGGCCTCGGAGAAGCAGTCGCCGGATCAAAGGCCGCCGTCAAAATCTGGTGAGAATCTCCGAAGTTATTCATTTAGAGGTTGGTATGCAACGTCAGCCAAAGGTTACGGTTGTGGCGACATAAAGTTTCAGACGAAGACCTCAAAAGACCAGATGGCAACGAAGAAATCTCGAACAGAATCAAGAGACTTGGCCGCCCTCCGCAAGAGGGCCGAAGAAAAGCTCCACGACCGGAGCGCAAAACTTTCGCAGCTATCAACGGAAGATATCAAGACACTTGTCGAGGAACTCGGGAGATACCAGATCGAACTCGAGATACAGAACGAAGAGCTGCGCATGGCGCAGGAGGAACTCGAGACATCACGGAGAAAGTATGCCGATCTATACGATTTTGCTCCTGTAGGGTATTTTACTTTTGACGCCAAGGGATTGATCAAAGAGGTGAACCTTACGGGGATCGAGATGTTGGGTCAGAATAGGTCACTTTTGATAAACAAGCCCTTTCCCTTGTTTCTTGTCTCCGACGACCGTAACATTTTTCACGTTCACCTCAGGAATGTCATGAAAAGTCCCGACCGGCAGACCTGCGAAATCAGACTCATAGGGAAGAAGGGGTCGCAGGTCTATGTCCGGATGGAGAGTATCGCGACGGCGAAGGGGGAGGATGGGGCCGTTTATTGCAGGTCAGCGGTGAGTGACCTTGCGGCGCAGAAGAAGGCCGAGGAGCAGATCTCAAAACTGAATATGCAACTTAAACAAAAGATCGGCCAGCTCGAAATATCAAATAAAGATTGGGAAATGTTCAGCCATGCAGTTTCTCACGAACTTCGCACACCGCTTTTTTCAATCGACGGATTCTCCCGTATGACATTGAAAAAATATGCAGATAGGCTGGATGTTAAGGGTCGAGAATATTTGACAACTATTATGGAAGCGGCAAAACAGATGGGTCATTTGCTTGACGACCTATCTGCTTTCTCTCGTGCCAGTGCAATAGAAATAATGGCAAAACCGGATAGGGTCAATATGAAAGAAATAGCAAGGCGTGCCTATGAGGAACTTAAGCCGGTTATCGGAAGTCGAAATGTTCGGCTCGAAATGAAATCACTCCCGTTCTGCCATGGTGACCTGTCATTGTTGAAGCAGGTTTTTGCAAATCTCCTTTCGAACGCCATTAAATTTACGGAACCGAAGGAGATTGCTTTACTCGAAGTTGGTTCTGTCGAGAATGAAGATGAAATAGAATTTTACGTTAAGGATAATGGTGTCGGATTTGATATGGAGCATAGAGATAAGCTCTTTAATATTTTTCAGCGGCTGCACAGCCCGGATGATTTTAAGGGAACGGGCGCCGGACTGGCCATTGTCAGAATGATAGTGGAGAAACATGGCGGAAGAGTTCGGGCCGAAAGTGAGACAGGCACGGGAGCAACATTTTATTTCACATTGCCTGCAAACAAATGTTTCTTGACCTGAAAGAAGCTTCGGCAGAACTCGATATCCCATCGTCTGTTGACCCATAATTATTCTCTGTTTTTTTCTCATCATCGTTACCCTTAAACACTTCCGGATGATTTTTTTCTATTTCCTTTAAAATGGACGGAGAAGCAACTTTCTTTAAGCAATTGGGGCATATGCCATGGGTAAAAGTGGCTTGTGTGTGTTCCTGAATATAGGTCTCAACTCTTGTCCAGTACCCTTTATCATCACGTACATTTTTACACCATGCACACATAGGCAGTAAACCCCTTAATGTCTTTATCTCATTGAGGCTTTTTTCTAATTTGATTATCAACTTCTGCCGCTCTATTGAATACCGAATTGACCGAACCAAGAGGCTATCGTCGAACTGCCCTTTGACAAGATAGTCTTGAGCGCCTTCTTGCACTGCCCTCAACGCCAGGTTCTTATCATTGAGCGCTGTCTGCACAATTACGGGGATGTCAGGATATCGATTATGGATCTTCATGAATGTTTCTATTCCCTGACTGTCAGGGAGGCCCAAATCCGATAAAATGACATCAAATGATTCCTCTGCAAGACTATCAAAAGCGGAAGACAATCTTTCTGCCTGTTGCAATTTTATATGAACATCTTCCGCATTGACTAATATTTCACGCACGAGAGCGGCATGATCCCGATTGTCTTCGATAAGCAAAACTTTTATGTTTTGTTCTTTTTGCATCAGCCCGACCCTCAATTGATTATATTTTATCACCAGTTTTGTGACGAGGGAAGTAGCTGACAGGAAATAGAGTTGATAACCAACGCGAAGTACATTTCACTGTTTATTTTCTTGAAGGGGTCAGGGCGCAGCAGTCTATGTGCTTCTTAACTTCTCTTCACAGAGACGACGGTTCTGATATACGTCCTCAGATTTTCGAGCGGGGTCTGCGGGAGGATGCCGCAGCCGGGCGCGATGACGTGCATTCCCTGCCTCACCGAATCCTCCGTCTCTGCGACAATCTCTTCCGTGCTGCCGGAATAGAGCGTCCGGGGCGATATCTTCCCGACCAGGGCAACTTTCCCCTCTGTTACCCTCAGCGCATGCTCGATGTCAACGGGCTTGTCGATGCTCAACGCATCTGCGCCTGTTGCCGCCATCTGTTCCAGGAGGGGAGTCGGGTTGCCGCAGATATGGAGAATCGACGGCCTGCTGAAGGAAGCTATCAGCTCCTTCGTGTAGGGGAAAGAAAACTCTGCGTACTGCCGAGGACCGAGCGACTGAGACGTGCCGTCCGCGAGGAATAGGACATCGGGATTTCTCTTTTCGATTTCCCGGGCGTAGCTCTTCGCGATCTCGGTCATCCTCCGGAGTTCTTTGGTCACGAATTCGGGATCTGAAAAAAATGCCTCCGTGATATCTTCAAAGCTCAGGCTCGTGGCGAGGAGTTCGAAGGGCGTACCGAGGGCAACGATGAGCGGCACGATTCCCCGCGTCTTCTCCCGGAGGAGCTCGATCGCTTCGAGCACCTCCGGCATGCGGCCATCCTTCAGGGGATCCGGGGTCCTGATCTGGTGGTACTCGCTCCTTGTCTTTGGTTTGGTCATCGGCGGGGTATCCATATCTTCTCCGAATCTCGTCTCACATCCCATCGCTTCCGCCTCGACATTGATGTCGAAGGGCACTCGAACGCTCTCGATCCCTCCTATCTCATGGCATGCCCAGGCGAGGCCCGCCATCTCCTTCGCTTTTCGCTGAGCCGCGGGCCAGCGGAATCCGCTCTGTTCCATGATCTCAACGACCGCGTTCTGTGTCGGCACAACAGCAGGAGGCCGGTCGATAGTTCCCCGTCTCAATGCCGTAAGGAGTCTTTCCCTCTGATTCATCTTTCCCCCTAAGAAAAGGCCTTCTATTTATTGAGGAGCCGGATAATCTCGGTATGTTCGGGAAAGCGTCCCTTTTCCTTCTTCGAGAAAATCAGTTCACCGTCCAAACTGACTTCAAAGGCCCCGATATCACGTGAGTGCACAAGCACCGCTTTCATGCCCGTCGCGGTTTCCACTGCCCTTGAAAGGCTGGCCGCGATCGGCCGGTAATTGCAGGTTCCGCAGTATTCGATCAAAAGCTTCTTCATAAGACTCCCCATATGATTTAGGATATCACCACCGGCAACCCCTGTCAAAACTCCGCGGCTGGAAATCCTGACCTTATCGTCCATGGAACACGAATATAGAAACGGAAGATTTGCTCAATTCGATTTACTTTTGTATGGCTTTATCAGGTTTTTTGGTTTAAAATATCTTCCGAACAAGGCAGACCATTAAACTTCCGACAGGAGGAGACAGTGAAAAGGCGATCGATCTATCTTGTATTAATAGTGATGCTTTTGAGTGTTTCGGGCTGCGGGTATAACACGATGCAGGCAAATGAGGAAGCGGTCAAGGCGGCATGGGGCGATGTCGAGGCAGCCTACCAGCGGAGGACCGATCTCATCCCGAATCTCGTGGAGGTCGTGAAGGCTTACGCAAAGCACGAGAGGGAAACCCTGACCGCAGTGACAGAGGCGAGGGCAAAGGTCGGCTCCATACAAATGTCGAAGAATATTCTCGAGGACCCGAAGGCATTCTCCCAGTTCCAGGAGGCCCAGGGTGCGATGTCCAGCGCCCTTTCACGCCTCATGGTCGTCGTCGAAAAGTACCCCGACCTTAAAGCGAACCAGAACTTTCAGGACCTTCAGCATCAACTGGAGGGCACGGAGAACAGGATCAATGTGGCACGCACGCGGTACAACAAGGCGGTCGAATCTTTCAATACCTCTATCAGGATATTCCCGAACAGCCTGACAAACAGTCTTCTGCTCCATCTGAAACTGAAAGAGCCCTTCAAGGCCGAGGCAGGAGCAGAGAAGGCACCGAAGGTGCAGTTCTAGTTCCGAACCTATGGCAGGGAAGTATCGGTCATGGGAGTAGCTGGATGATGAAGAGGTTTCTCTTCCTCGTCATTCTTGCTTTCCTGCTCTGCCCCATTTCCGCTAATGCCTTCGATCTGCCGAAACTCGAGGGCCATGTCAATGATTACGCCAGCATGATATCTCCTCAGGCGAGGGCCGAACTCGAGCGGGAACTGAAGGCCTTTGAACAGACTGACTCGACGCAGATAGTAATTCTGACTGTTCCCTCACTCGATGGATATCCGATCGAAGAATTCGGAATCAAGGTAGCAGAGGCCTGGAAGATAGGGCAGAAGGGCAAAGACAACGGCGTAATCTTCATCGCAGCGAAACAGGATAGAAAGGTGAGAATAGAGGTGGGTCGGGGCCTCGAAGGGAAGCTCACGGACCTCATGGCAGGCAGGATTATCGACCTTGTGGTAAAACCGCGGTTTAAAAGAGGCGATTTTGACGGAGGGTTTCTTGCGGGTGTCTCCGCGCTCATCGATGCTACACGCGGGGAGTTCAAGGCCGAAGGAGAGCACCGCGCCACGAGACATGAAGGTTCTTCGCGTTTCGCCACCTTCCTCATTTTTGGCGGAATCCTTCTCCTCATCCTCGGAAGCATCTCGCGCATCCTGGGCGGAGTAGCAGGCGCGGTGGGACTGCCCGCGATCGTTGCCCTATCCGGAATTTCTTCCGGTCTCGTGATCCTCATTATTCTTGCCGTTCTCGGATTCGGCGCGGGGCTCATACTCCCCCTCCTCTTTTCTGCCGGAAGGTCTTCCCGGGGAGGTGGGTTCGGACCCGGCGGAGGGTTTTTCGGAACGGGAGGGGGAGGCGGCGATTTCGGCGGGGGAGGCTTCAGCGGAGGCGGTGGTGATTTCGGCGGAGGAGGGGCGTCAGGAGACTGGTGATGAAACACGGGTTAAAGGCAGAAAGGTTTTTTACTGCGGAAGAAAAAAAACGGATTAGAGAGACGACCCGCGATGTCGAATCCCGGACGATCGGAGAGATAGCCGTCATGGTCGTTGAAAGCAGCGACCACTATTTTGAGGCGGAGATTGTGGGCGCGATACTCCTTTCGAGCCTTCTGTCTCTCGCGGTGACTGTGTCATATTTCCATTCGTCGGTCTGGTTCTATGTACCCCTGAACTTTCTGTTCTTTTTCCCGGCACGCCTTCTCTTTCAGAAAGTGCATTCGCTAAAAGTGGCATTCACGGGCTTGCACAGGAGGGAACATGCCGTGCGGCTCAGGGCGGTCCGGGCGTTCTATGAAAAGGGGCTTTACAAGACGAGAAAAAATACCGGCATCCTCTTTTTCATTTCCCTCTTCGAAAGAAAGGTGAGGGTTCTTGCCGACAGCGGAATCCATGAGAAGATCGGTCAGGAGACACTCGACAGATTGGCGAAGACGGTCTCTCAGGGCATACGGGACGGTCGGGCCTCTGACGCCCTCTGCGAAGCGATTAAGGCTGCGGGTGCGCTGCTCGAAAAGCATTTCCCGCTCACGCCCGGAGACACGAACGAACTCTCAGACGCCGTAATGACCGAATGAAATGACTTCTTTTGGCAGTCTTCGCCTGTGCTATAATGGGCGTCAGAGAAGACGTAACGACCGGGAGAGATGAAGCCCCTTCCCCAAGGATCTGATATGACACACGAAAAAAAGGAACTGACCGACATATTACGGAAGATACTTCTCAAGCTCGATATGCTCTTCCACGTCATCGCAGCCGTGCTGCTGCTCATCGCATGCACGTTCATCTTCTATTATGCCGTTCTCAATATTCTGAGTCCCACCCGCGACTCGATCATACACCTCGTCAACGATGTGCTCCTGGCACTCATCATCCTCGAGCTCCTCTGGACCGTAATCAGGTGGCTGAAGAAACAGAAATTCATCCTCGGTCCCTTCTTCGCGATCGGCATCATCGCGGCATTGAGGAGGATACTCCTCGTAGAGGCCCAGACGTCGTATCTGGAACACGTGCCCTACGAAAAGCTCTATGAGATCGGACTCAGCGCTGTCATCATCATCATCCTCATGATAGCTTATTACATCTCTATCAAGGCGGATAAATTAGAGCAGCAGGACTGAAGAGGAGGAATATATATGGCTGAAGAACACACCTTTGACATTGTCTGTAGCATCGATCTCCAGGAAGTATCGAATGCCGTAAATCAGGCGATGAAGGAGATAGGCCAGAGGTTCGACTTTAAAGGGAGTAAGAGCAACATCGAACTCGACAAGGGCAAGGGACTCATCACCCTCGCGTCGGATGACGAGCCGAAATTGCGGAGCGTCATCGATATCCTCCAGTCAAAACTCGTAAAGCGAGGGATTTCGCTGAAGGCCCTCTCTTACGGAAAAGTGGAGGAGGCAGCGGGGAGCACCGTCAGACAGGTCATAACGCTCCAGCAGGGAATCCCTCAGGATAAGGCCAAGGAAATCGTGAAAATGATAAAGGATAGGAAGCTGAAGGTGAATGCAGAGATACAAAAGGACCAGGTACGGGTGAAGGGAAAAAATATCGACGATCTGCAGGCCCTCATCGCCATGCTCAAAGAAAAGGACTTCGGGATCCATCTCCAGTTCACGAATTATCGATGAGTCTCTGATCTCTTTTTTCCCTTTGAATGAGCGGGGAAGACATATGAAGACATATCTTGAATTATACCTTGACAAAGATTATTCGTTTGGGTTAGTCTATCGGACGTTCTTTGAAATGGCTAAAAATGTGCGTAGTAAACCTGTTGATTTTTGAGTAAACCAGTATCAAATGAGAGTTTGATCCTGGCTCAGAACGAACGCTGGCGGCGTGCCTAACACATGCAAGTCGAACGGGGTTAAGATAGGGACTGGGCATCAGGGATCGGGGAAGAGAGGCGGATTCCTGGTATCGAGTCCCTGTCTTAACTTAGTGGCGGACGGGTGAGTAACACGTAGGTAACCTACCCTTGAGAGGGGGACAACCCCGCGAAAGCGGGGCTAATACCCCATAAGACCACGGACTGGGATGTCTGCGGTAAAAGGAGCAATCCACTTGGGGACGGGCCTGCGGCCTATCAGGTAGTTGGCAGGGTAACGGCCTACCAAGCCTAAGACGGGTAGCCGGTCTGAGAGGACGAACGGCCACACTGGAACTGGGACACGGTCCAGACTCCTACGGGAGGCAGCAGTGGGGAATTTTGCACAATGGGGGAAACCCTGATGCAGCGACGCCGCGTGGAGGATGAAGGCCTTCGGGTTGTAAACTCCTTTTGTAGGGGACAATGATGATGGTACCCT
>DASPUT010000140.1 GCA_035622735.1 Thermodesulfovibrionales bacterium
CCCGGCCATGAGGCGTTTACTTCCCTGAGGGCGAGGGGGGCCAAGGTGACGGACATTGTGGTTCTTGTTGTCGCCGCAGATGACGGGGTGAAGCCTCAGACGGTTGAGGCGATTGATCATGCAAAGGCGGCGAATGTCCCGATCATCGTGGCGATCAATAAGGTAGACAAGCCCGAAGCGAATCCCGGAAAGGTAAAGACTGAACTGGCTGAACGCGGCATCATTTCGGAGGAGTGGGGAGGGCAGGACATCTTTGTCGAGGTCTCCGCAAAAAAACGCATCGGCATCGAACATCTCCTCGAGATGATTCTTCTCCAGGCGGAAGTCATGGAACTGAAGGCCAACCCGAACCGGTTGGCGAAGGGTACGATTATCGAAGCGAGGCTCGATAAAGGAAGGGGGCCTGTGGCTACGGTCCTCGTCCAGACCGGGACGCTCAAAGGGGGCGATGCGTTTCTTGCAGGAAGCAATGTCGGAAAGGTCAGAGCCCTTATCGATGACACGGGGAAGAGGATCCCCGAAGCTCATCCCTCGACCCCCGTCGAAGTGATCGGATTCTCAGAGGTTCCGACAGCGGGAGATACTTTTTTTGCCGTTGAAGACGAGAAAAAGGCGAGACAGATCGCGATGGTGAGGTACCAAAAGCAGAGACTTGCCGAGATGGCAAAAGCGAAGAAACTGACGCTCGACGACCTCTATTCGAAGATCAAGGAGGGGGAGATCAGGGACCTCAATATCATCATCAAGGGAGATGTGCAGGGCTCTATCGAAGCGTTGAAAGATGCCTTCGAACAGATTACCCATCCCCAGGTCAAGGTGAAAGTGATCCACGCGTCTGTTGGGGCCATCAATGAGTCGGACGTGATGCTTGCCGCAGCCTCAAACGCCATCATCATAGGCTTTAATGTGAGACCGGAGGCGAAGGCTCATCAGCTGGCCGAGAGGGAAGGCGTTGACATGCGGCACTATAACATCATCTATGTGGCGATAGAGGATGTGAAGAAGGCCCTTGAAGGCCTCCTCGAACCGACCTTCAAGGAGAAGATACTCGGGAGGGCTGAGGTACGCGAGACATTCCATGTTTCGCGATTGGGAACGATAGCGGGCTGCTATGTCCTTGACGGCTCGGTTAGCCGCGCAAGCGATGGGATGCGGATTATCCGTGATAACATCGTGGTCTATGACGGCAAGATATCATCGTTGAAGAGATTCAAGGAAGATGTGCGGGAGGTCCAGTCGGGATACGAGTGCGGAATCATGATAGAAAACTATAATGATATAAAGGTCGGCGATATTCTCGAAAACTACCTCATAGAGAAGATAGCGGGTAAACTCTAAGGAGCTCCGGACCAGAACAAGCAGCCGGCGAAGAAGAAGGCGTCTTCTTTCCTTTTCTCTTAACTGATTACTACTCACTGCTCGACTGCTGTTAATGCATTCATCCTATGCTGCCATATAAAAGATCACAGAGAGTCAGCGACCTGCTCAGGGAGGAGATCGCTGATATCATCATGAGGAAGGTGAAGGATCCGCGCCTCGGCTTTGTGACGGTCACGGGCGTTGATATTACGGATGACCTTAAGATAGCGAAGGTCTTCGTCAGCATCCTCAACGAAGAAGAGAAGGAGACTACGATGACGATACTCAACGCTGCGAAGAGCTATATACGTTCTGAAGTGGCAAAGAGGGTAAGGATGAAGTTTATACCGTCACTGGAATTCAGGATAGACGAATCGATAGAACGCGGTGACCGGATTGACAGGTTGCTGAAAGAGATAAAGGAAAAGCTTTGATCCCCGGGGAACTTATCGCCCTTATCGGGAAAGAGAAAACTTTCTTTATCGCAACCCACATCAACCCTGACGGCGATGCACTCGGCTCATCCCTTGCACTCTCCCTTGCCCTTGAGTCACTGGGCAAGGAGACGGCGCTCTATGACCGTGACCATATTCCCGAGCTCTATCATTTCCTCCCGGGCCATGAGAGATTCAGCAACGTTCTGCCCCCGGGAAGGTCGCCCCTCATCATCCTCGACTGCAATGAGCCGGAGAGGGCGGGGTTGAGCGATGGTTCTCTCCCTTATTCCGTTGTAATCGATCATCATGAAACGGTCAGGGACTTCGGTGATATCAGATGGATAGACCCCGCGGCTCCTGCGACCGGAATGATGGTGTATTCCCTGATCAAATCGTTGGGAGTCCGCATAACGGCGGATATGGCGACAAACCTCTATACCGCGATAGCGGTTGATACGGGAACGTTCCGGTACAGTAATACGGACTCCGAAGTTTTGCGGGTCTCTGCTGAACTCGTCGATTCAGGGGCAGACCCGGGCGTGATATCCGTAGCGCTCTATGAGTCGTGGTCTGACGGAAGGTTCAGACTCCTGCTCAGGGTCCTCGATACCCTTGAGGTCGTCGGCGATATCGGCATCAGCTTTGTCACGCGGGCGATGTTCGCTGAGACCGGTACGACTCCGGAGGATACGGAACATTTTTCTAACTTTCCCCGGATGATGAAGCGCTTAACGATCTCTGCCTTCTTCCGTGAGGTCGATGGGGGCTGGAAGGTGAGTCTCCGTTCACGGGGGGAAGTTGATGTGGCAAGGATTGCGGAAATGTTCAGGGGTGGAGGCCACCGGAATGCCGCAGGGTATAAGGTTGCTGCAGACATGAAGACAGCGAAGGAGATGCTGATAAAGGCGGTCATGAGCAGAAGATGACACACGGCACCTCATTTTAAATCCTGGAGCTTTGCCCCGACGATCCTTCTCTTTTCCCTATGAATGCTATTATCAATCTCGACAAGCCAAGAGGCATGTCATCGCAGCAGGCGGTCACGCGGGTCAAGAGGATAATCCGTGCAAGAAAGGCCGGTCACTCAGGGACTCTCGACCCGATAGCAACCGGAATCCTGCTCGTCTGCCTTGGTGAGGCGACAAAGGTCACGAGATTCCTTGCCGATCTCGACAAGGAGTACTTAGCCTTGATGAAACTCGGCGAGAAGACCGATACCCTTGATGCAGAAGGGACCGTCATCAGGAAAACGGGAGACCTTTCGATAGAAAGAGATGACTTAGAAACCGTGCTCGAGAGATTCGTGGGAACCATCAGGCAAACCCCTCCCATGTTTTCCGCTATAAAGAGAAAGGGGAAACCTCTTTATCTGCTCGCACGGAAAGGGATCGAGGTCGACAGGCCCGAGAGAACGGTAGGTGTCCGGAGCATCGAAATAACAAGATTCGATCTTCCCTGGGCGGAGATAAGGGTTTCGTGCTCGAAAGGAACCTATATAAGGACCCTCTGCGATGACATCGGGGATGCGCTCGGTGTCGGCGCCCATGTCGCGGAACTGAAGAGAACGCGGATAGGGAAATTCAGTATCAAGGATTCGGTGACGCTCGATAGGCTTAAAGAACTGGTTCAATCTCCTGAATTTGAATTCGGCGCCGGAAATGGCATGGCGCCATGGATATCGAGCATTGATTCGTCGCTGAGTCATCTCGGAGAGATTTCATTGACGGGTAGGGAATTCTCAGTTGCAAGAAACGGCCTTCCGATCGGACTGCGGGGAAATACTGCGGGCACGGAAACCGGCTACGTAAGACTCAAAAACCCCTCGGGAAGCCTGTTTGCGATCGGGAGGGCAACGGAGAGTTCGATAAATATAGTGAGGATGCTTAGTATTAGAGACTGATATTAAAGCAGTTTTTGAAGATTTAAATTAAAGCATTTGATTTTTAACAGAAAAAAATACTTGACAAGATAAATTTTTTCTGTTATTTATTACCTATGTTTGGCTCAAAGGGATTCTTAGGATTAGACATAGGTTCCAGCTATATCAAGGCTGTTCAGCTGAAAGAGAGCAAGTCGGGCTATGAATTAGAACATTTCGACATGCTCCCGATCTCACCGGAACTCATCGTTGAAAGCTCCATCATAGATGCTATCAGACTCACGGACTCCCTAAAGGAGTTTATCCGGAAGGGGAAGATTAAGACAAAAAATGTCGTTATCTCGATAGCGGGACATTCCTCGGTAATTATAAAACGGATCTCGCTGCCGGAGATGAGCGAGGAAGAACTCACCGAGTC
>DASPUT010000141.1 GCA_035622735.1 Thermodesulfovibrionales bacterium
CCGGCCTGCTGGAAGATCAAGAGGATGGTGCTGAACCAGGACATGGTGCTGGCCCGCAGGTACCGGCCGAAGATTTATGTGATCAATCCCTGGCGAGGGGTAAAGTCATGAAGCACCGAGAGGGCGGCGCCTCAGTTCGAAACGCAAAGGTAAAAGAGTTGGTCGCCTTTGCGATCGAGAAGGGCGCCTACCGGGCGAAGGCCTTTTCGGCAAGGAAAGTCGTGATGGACGAGCGGGTGAGGATGAAGTGCCAGATACCGCTCTGCCCGCACTACGGCCAGTGCCTGACCTGTCCCCCGAATGTCCCTACGGTTGACGAATTCCGTGCCGCGCTCAAGCGCTACGGCACTGCGGTGATGGTCCAGACGCGGACGCCCCTCACTATGGAAATTGATGCGTTTGATAAAGAGGAGGCGCGGCGGTTCCTCGAGTCACCGGGGAGCCCGACAACACCGAAAGGAGGTGAAAAGACAGAGGCATCGGAGAACTTCGATAACGTGAAGCTCTCTTCCGTGCGTTTGCACAAATTGGTGAACGAAGTCGAGGGGAGGGCGATTACTTTCGGATTCCCATACGCCCTGGGGCTGATCGGAGGCGACTGCATGCTTTGCCCCAAATGCGTAGGACAGGGCAGCGGCGCCGGCTGTCGCAGGCCGTACCAGGCAAGGCCGTCGATGGAGGGCGTCGGGATCGATGTGGTGAAGACCAGTATCAATGCGGGACTTCCCTTCGACATCCCTCCAAAGACGGAGATTGTCTGGAGCGGGTTGGTCCTGATCGATTAGAAAAAAGAAATGTCCGCTCCCTGTGCGGGCAGCGGACAGGCAACGAACCACACTAGATTGAGGAGGTTTACTATGGCAAGAGAAGAAATGACGAGTCTGCAGAGGGTAGCGGCCGCACTTACCTTCGGGCAGCCGGACCGTGTTCCGGCAGCACCGCTCGTCTGCGGTGCGTCCCACCGGTTTTCCGGTCTGACCTATGGAGAATGGTCCCAGTGCACGGATATCGACGCGATGGTCCAGGGCCATATCGACGCACTTGACATGATCGGCCATGACGGCGTCGTCATGCTCGTCGACCTGTCAGTCGAGGCCCACGCCTTCGGATGCGAAGTCAAATTCCCGGAGATGAACACCGCGCACCCGAACTATGACGATCCGTACCTGAAGAGCCATAAGGATTACAAGAAGATTCAGAAGATCGATCCCAGGAAGACCCAGCGGATGAAGGGCGTGATCGACCTCACCGCAGGCCTTTCGAAGCAGATCGGCAAGACCCATGCGATCGTGGGTTTCGTCTACGGCTCGATCGGCATTCTCAGCATGATGCGCGGACCGGAGGCCTTCTTCATGGACCTCATGGAATATCCGGATGAAGTCATGGAAGCGATTCAGGTGGTGGACGAAGTGCTCGTTGAATACGCCCAGGCTCAGCTCGAGGCCGGTGCTCACTCGATCTGCTACGACCACCTCTATGCCTCGCAGAGCATCCTGGGCAAGGACCTCTGGGAGAAATTCGAAGGCCCGTCAGTCAAGAAAGTGACCGACGTGGTTCACAAGGCCGGCGCGCTCGTCAGTTTCCACAACTGCGGAAACGGCATCTACTTCGATATGTCCGAGAAGTGGGGCAAGCCCCACGCCATCTCCCATGCCTATGTCGCCGACGACGTCGACAGCTGGGAAGAGCACAAGGCGAAGTGGGGAAAGAAGATCGGCACAATCGGGTGGATTCCACCGGGACCGGTGGCGATGCTCGGGACCCCTGAAGAGATCGAGGAAGAGTGCAAGGCCGAGATCGAGATCTTCGCGCCCGGCGCGGGCTTCGTGCTTGCCACGGGTTGCGAGTACGGACCGAATGCGCCGCTGCGGAACGCGAAGCGCATTGTAGAGGCGGCGAAGAAATACGGAGTCTACGAATAGCTCAAAACAGACAGGAACAAAAAACCATAACGGAGGCATGACAATGGCAACAAAAGAAAAGGAACAGGAATTGATAAAGAGGCTTCAGGACGCGGTGATAAACTACAAGGTCGCTGACGCCAAGAAGACTGCAGAAGAGGCTGTTGCATCCGGCGCGGACGCTTACAAAGTCACCATGGAAGGCCTTGCCGGCGGGATGGAGGTGGTGAGTCAAAAATTCGACTGCCACGAATACTTCGTCCCGGAGACGCTCCTCTGCGCAAAGGCGCTCTATGCAGCCCTCGACGTGCTGAAACCGCATATCAAGGCCCAGGCGGGGGGAGCGAAGGGGCAGGTGGTGCTCGGCGTCATGCAGGGCGACGTGCACGACCTCGGCAAGAACCTCATCAAGGCGATCTTCGAGGCTTCGGGGTGGACCGTCCATGACCTGGGCCGCGATGTCCCGCTCAAGAATTTCGTTGACGAGCAGCTCAAGACCGACTCGGATATCGTCATGCTCTCCGCCATGATGACGACCTCGATGGTCGGCATCAAAAAGCTCATCCCGATGATAAAGGAGAAAAACCCGAAGGTGAAGATCATGATCGGAGGAGCTCCGATCACCGAGAAGACCGTCGAGGAATACGGGGCTGACACTACGGCGGACAACGCGCCGAACGCCCTTCGGGAGGCGATGAAGATGCTCGACACACTCAGGAAAGGAAAGGCAGCGTAAGGATTTCCGACCGCCGGTTGCCGACAGGGTCTCGAACCTGCCGGTGTGAGTATGACCCTGCGGGAAGGCTCCTGCGGGGCATACTCGGCAGCGGATAGGGAAACTGGTTCCTGGCAGACGCAGGGAAGACATCCGAAAAAGGAGGACTTAGCGCATATGGAGCACACGATTATTTTTCAGCCCTCGGGCCGGCGCGGCCGGGTACCTGAAGGCACCACGATCCTTGACGCTGCCAGAAGACTGGGAGTAGGTATCGAGGCGGTCTGCGGAGAACAGCTCGTCTGCGGCAAGTGCCGTGTCAAAGTCATGGAGGGGTCTTTCCCGAAGGAGGGCATCACCTCGTCGATGGACCATCTGACCGAGCTTGACGAGAAGGAGGTCAAGGTCCTGAAGCGGAAGGATTCCGACGAACACATCCGTCTCGCCTGCTCGACAAGGATCAAGGGAGATGTCCTTGTATTCGTGCCGGAGGCGAGCAGGACCGGAAAGCAAGTGGTGTCCAAGGCTGCCGGGAAGATCAAGGTGAAGATAAAACCGGCTGTCCGGAAATACTATGTCGAGCTGCAGCTGCCTTCCCTGGACGACCCGCTCGGTGATTTCGAGCGGCTCGAGACTGCGCTTGCCGAAACGTATCGCCTGAAGAAACTCTCCATCGATTACCGGGCGCTCCAGAAACTGCCCGATGCGCTCAGGAAGGGGGACTGGAAGGTGACGGCGACGGTATGGCAGAATTCGGAGATCATCAGGGTCGAACCGGGAAAGGTCGAGACGAACATAGGGCTCGCCGTTGATATCGGCACGACGACGGTGGCAGGCTATCTCACTGACCTTAATACCGGCGAAGTGCTCGCTACCGAATCGATGATGAATCCCCAGGTGCGGTACGGCGAGGATGTCATGTCCCGTATCACCTATTGCATGATGAATGAAGAGACGGGCCTCAAAGAGCTGCAGGACACGATCATCGATGGCCTGAACACCATCGCGAAACAGGCAGCCCACAAGGCGGGCCATTCACCCGAGGACATCAGCGAAATGACCCTTGTCGGGAACACCGCGATGCACCATATCCTGCTCGGGATCAACCCTGAATACATGGGTGTCGCTCCCTTTACCCCGGCCCTCCATGAGTCTGTCGACGTGAAGGCAGATCGGTTCGGGATTCAGATCCTCCCCGCCGGCAACATCCATGTGCTGCCGATTGAGGCCGGCTTCGTCGGCGCCGACAATGTGGGCTGTCTCATCGCCGATGAACCCCACAAGAAGAAGGAGATGACGCTCCTCATAGACATCGGGACGAATGGCGAGCTTGTATTCGGCAACAAGGAGAAGCTCATCTCCTGCTCCTGCGCTACAGGTCCGGCGCTTGAAGGGGCACAGATCGAGTTCGGGATGCGTGCAGCTCCCGGCGCGATTGAACGGGTGAAGATTGACCCCGTGACCCTTGAGCCGACTTACAAGGTGATCGGGAGCGATCGCTGGAGCGACGGCGAGGCCAACATGCAGGCCAAGGGGATCTGCGGCTCGGCCATCATCGACGTCATCGCGGAGATGTTCAGGACGCGGATACTGAAGAAGAACGGCCAGATCAACATGGACCTCAAGTCGCCGCGGATTCGAAAGGGCGACAAGGGAATGAACGAATATGTCCTTGCCTGGAAGCACGAGACATCGATAGACCAGGACATCGTCGTTAACCAGAAAGACGTTCGTGCGATTCAGCTCGCAAAGGGCGCTCTCTATTCAGGGTGTCTCATCATGATGAGGAGGCTTGGAGGCAGACGATTCGACAGGCTGGCTGTTGCGGGGGCCTTCGGAAGTCATATCGACAAGGTCGCCGCCATGATCATCGGCATGTTCCCCGACTGCGACCTCAAGAAGGTCAAGTATATCGGGAACGCGGCAGGGGACGGCGCCCGCATAGCCCTCCTGAACGTGGACAAGAGGAAGGAGGCAAACGAGATCGCGCGCAAGGTCGAATATGTCGAGCTCGCTCTCGAGGAGGACTTTAACGACCGCTTCGGCGAGGCGATGCAGTTCCCTCACATGTTCGACGAGTTCCCTCACCTTAAGGGAATTCTGCCTGAAGAGGCAGTTGCCGTGTCGTGAATTTGATAGAATGATTCTATGCCGACCGCAGTCTCTGCGGCCCGCTGAAAAGGAGGAGAGGATGAAAGTCAAATACGTGGGAGAAACGAAGGACGCAAAAACCGTGGATGGGAAGGATGTCAAGCTCCAGAACGGAATGGATCTTGAGTGTATGGAGAAGGAATATCATTCGGCTACCACCGTGAGGGCGATACTCGCTTCAGGTGACCATGTCAAGGTCAAGAGGAATGAACTGAAAAAGATTGACGTGTGCTGAAGAGGAGAGATCAAAATTGCCCAATCCTGTCTCCGGATACGAGGATGAAAAGTATGACTTGACAGGGGCATGATATCGTTATATAAAATACTGAGAAGGTGCCGAAAGGCTTAATAGGGAATCCCGTGAGAATCGGGAGCGGTCCCGCCGCTGTAACCGGGGATGAAAGCCGACTGAGCCACTGTCCGCTTCAGGCGAATGGGAAGGCCGGCAAGTAAAATGAACCGGCAGCCAGAAGACCTGCCTATGGATGACAGAAAAAGGGAGAAGGGGTAGCCGGAGGAAAATCGGCAACTCCCGTTTCCTGTCCGCGGTGTTTTTCAGAGCCTTTCCGTGGAGGAAGGTGGGGATGAAGTGAAACAGGGTGCAATCCTCAGGGCAGTAATGCTCTGAGGATTTTTTATTCTGGGGAGGGAGATGGCTTCGATGCCTAAGAAAGAAGTATGTATCGTGTTGTTTCTCATCATCGTCTTCGGTTTGTTCTCTGCGAATGCTTTTGCGGGTGAAACGCCAAGAAGGATAGTCTCACTCGCTCCGAATATGACCGAGATCCTGTTCGCAATCGGTCTCGGCGATAGGATTGTCGGGGTCACGAGCTATTGCGATTATCCCGAGGAGGCGAAGAAGAAGCCGAAGGTCGGGGGGATGTCGAATCCGTCGCTCGAGGCCGTGATCTCACTGAAGCCCGATCTGGTCGTGATGACCACCGACGGAAATCCCAAGGAATTTGAGGAGCGGCTCCATTCCCTGAAAATGAGGACCTACGTCTTCAGGGCGAGCAGGCTTCCCGAATTGCCTCGTGGCGTCAGGGAAATGGGGAAAGAACTCGGCGTGCAGGAAAAGGCGGATGCCTTTGCCCGGGAGTTTGAAACTGCGCTCAGCGGATTTGCGGCCGGGCAGCGGACAAACGGAGTCAAGAAACAGACCACGAAGAAGGCGCTCTTCATCGTCTGGCCCGAACCCCTGATCGTGGCAGGTCCCGGCACAGTTATCGATGATGCGCTCGCCGTCATCGGTGCAGAAAATATCGCATCGAAGGCTCACATCTCATATCCGAAGTATTCGATAGAAGAGATTATCCGGCAGTCGCCGGATGTGATCATTATCGGCAGGGGGATGGAAAGCAAAGATATAGAGAAGGTTGCGGTAGGTCTCCTCAAGAGGCTGCAGGCGGTGCCTGCGGCAAGAAACAAGAAAGTCTTTTATGTGAGCGACGATCTCTACCGGCTCGGTCCAAGGACGATACGGGGCATCGGGGAGATTTCGAGGCTTGTGGATTGGTGAACCGTGAGAAATAAGATATTCTTTCTCATCGTGCTCTTCGCGCTTATCCTCCTCTTCTCTCTCTTTCTCGGGCCGACGGTGATAAACCCCTTCACCATGGACGAGACAACGAGGGAGATCCTCTTTTCGGTGAGGGCGCCGAGGGTCGTTGTGGCTGCGCTCATGGGAATGGCCCTGGGAGCTTCCGGGGCGGTATTGCAGGGGATACTGAGAAATCCCCTCGCCGACCCTTACATCCTCGGCATATCGAGCGGGGCGTCTCTCGCCGCGGCGCTCGGCATCCTCGGCGGCATGACGTTTTTCGGCAGCTTCACGATACCGGTGCTCGCCTTCATCGGCGCGATCGTGACAGGGAGTATGGTCGGCGCAATGGGCTGGAAGAGGGGAGGGCTCTGGCCCGAGAGGCTTCTCCTTGCGGGGGTCGGTCTCAGTTTTCTCTTTTCGTCCCTCCTCATGCTCATCATGAGCGTATCGACGGACGAGGGGATAAGGAAGGCGATGCTCTGGATATTCGGAGACCTCTCGATGTCCGAGTGGTCGCGCATACCCTATGGGCTCGCATTCGTGTTTGTCGGCATTGTACTATCGGGCCTGAAGGCGAAGGCGCTCAACGCGCTCATCCTCGGCGACGAATTCGCCCACAGCCTCGGCTTCACACCCCACACCGAGAGGTTCATCCTCTTTATTTCGATAGGTCTCATGACCGCGGCATCGGTATCGCTCGGAGGGATGATAGGCTTTATCGGACTGCTTGTCCCCCATATGATCAGATTCTTCGCTGGATCCGACGGCAGGGTCCTCATCCCTGCATCGGCACTCGCCGGGGGCGCGCTCCTCTGCATAGCCGATCTTATCAGCAGATCGATACTGCCTCCCATGGAACTCCCCGCGGGTGTCATCACCGCTCTCATCGGTTCGCCCTATTTTCTCTATCTCCTCAGGAGGAAGAATGTCCTCGGCATATAAACCTGCGATTCTCGAGTTCGACTGCATCTCTTTTTCCTATGCGAGGAACGGATCGTTCATCGACGACCTCTCCTGCTCTGTCGGTGAGGGGGAGTTCATCGGACTCCTCGGCGCGAACGGTTCGGGCAAGTCGACGATCCTGAAGCTCGGCAGCGGAATCCTGAAACCCTCTTCCGGTGAACTCAGGCTTTGGGGAAAGCCGATCCGGACCTATTCCAACAAGGACCGGGCTAAACTGATCTGTTACCTGCCTCAGACGCTCGATATCAGCGTGCCTTTTTCGGTGCGGGAACTCGTGCGCATGGGTCTCTATCCATACGATATCCCTCCTGCGATGACGGTGGATGACGCCCTCGACATGGTCGGGCTGAGAGACAAAGCGGATGCGTATCTGCCGGACCTGAGCGGGGGCGAGCGAAGGAGAACCTTTATCGCGATGACGTTGCTCCAGGGCGCCGGTCTTCTGCTCCTCGACGAGCCGCTCGCCAACCTCGATATACGATACCAGATAGAACTCGTATTGCTCCTGAGGAGACTGAAAGAGCAGAGGAACATATCCGTCGTCATGGCGCTTCATGATATCAATATCGCGCTGCAGTTCGAGAAGGTGATACTCATTAAGAACGGCCAGATACTCGGCTCGGGAGGCCCTGAAGCGGTCCTGACCGATGAGATGCTGAAAAAGTCCTTTGACGTAAGCGTTGAGGTGAAACGGTCGGTCGACGGCAGGCCGTATGTCGCGTACAAAAACAATCTCTGAGGTTCCGGAGGAGAGATCCCGATGAGCAAGAAGATCGTTTTCATTACCGGAGGCGCACGGAGCGGAAAGAGCAGTTTTGCGCTGAGAGAGGCCCTAAAAGTCCGCGGAGGGCGGGCCTTCATCGCGACTGCGGAAGCTACCGACAGCGAGATGGAAGAGCGTATCGAAAGACACAAAAAGGACCGCGGTGACGGATGGAAGACATACGAGGAGCCGGTGAAGATTGCGGAGGTCCTCAGGGATGCGGAAAAAGATCATCCGGTCATCGTGATTGATTGCCTCACCATCTGGCTTGCGAATGTGATGATGCAGTCGGGGCTCGATGTCGAGGCGGAAATCGAGCGGCTCCTCTCAACGCTGAAGAACTCGGCCCGAGGCGAGATATTCATCGTTTCGAATGAGGTGGGCATGGGAATCGTCCCTGAACATGAGCTTGCGAGGAGGTTCAGAGATGCGGCAGGAAGATTGAATCAGAGGGTCGCCGCGACTGCGGATGAGGTCTATGTGACGTTCTCGGGCATACCCGTAAGAATCAAAGGATAAAGGAGAGACGATGCTACAGGAGAGACTGAAAGAGATCAGGCCCCTCAAGACTGAGTTCGCGGAGAAGGCGCAGGGACGCCTCGACAACCTCACAAAGCCGAGGGGCAGCCTCGGCAGGCTTGAAGAGTTTGCGCGGAGACTCGTCATGATTACGGAAGACACGAGTCCGGAATTGGATAAGAAGGTGATCTTCACGTTTGCGGGAGACCACGGCGTCGCCGATGAAGGGGTTTCCGCCTATCCGAGGGAAGTGACACCGCAGATGGTCCTCAATTTCCTGAACGGCGGAGCGGGAATCAACGTGCTTGCCCGGCATGCAGGGGCAGAGGTCGTTGTCGTCGATATCGGGGTCGATTACGATTTTGGAAACATGGGCGGGCTCGTCTCCCGGAAGGTCGTCAAGGGCACAAAGAACATGCGCAGGGGTCCTGCAATGACAAGGGTCGAGGCCGAGTCTTCCGTCAGGGTGGGGATAGAACTCGCCGAGGCCTATGCGGGAAAGGGCTACAAAATCTTCGCAACGGGCGACATGGGAATAGCGAACACGACCCCCTCCGCCGCGATAGCCGCTGTCCTGACCGGCAGGCCGGTTGCGGAGGTCACCGGCAGGGGCACCGGGATCAGTGACGATTCCCTGAAGAACAAAATCAAGGTGATAGAGGACTCCATCGCCCTAAATCGTCCCGATTCGAAGGACCCTATCGATGTCCTTTCGAAGATCGGGGGCGCCGAAATCGGGGGGATCGCCGGGTTGGTTATCGGTGCGGCCTCACAGAGAGTCCCCGTTGTCATCGATGGTTTTATATCTACGGCTGGGGCCCTGATCGCTTACTTCCTCGAGCCGCTCACGAAGGAGTATATGTTTGCCGCCCACAGCTCCGTCGAGATCGGCCACAGGGTCATGCTCGAAACATTAGGATTGAGGCCTATTCTCGATCTCGACATGAGGCTCGGCGAGGGCACCGGTGCCGCGCTCGCGATGCTCATGATCGAGGCCGGGCTGAAGATCTACCGGGAAATGGCGACCTTCGGCGACGCGGGGGTTTCGACCGAGAAGGGTGCATGAGGGGATTGATTCTCGCATTCCGGTTCCTTACGATCATACCCATACCGGTGCGGGTGAGGGGCGGGGTTTCCGCCCTGGATCTGTCCAGGTCAGCGGTCTTTTTCCCCGCTGTCGGCGCCTTTCAGGGTCTGCTGGCCGCCTCCGTTGCGACGGTGTCACTAAAGCTCTTCACGGGGGAAGTCGCGAGCGTCCTCGCGATTTCCGCGATGATCATGAGCAATGGGGGCTTCCATCTTGACGGGCTTGCCGACACCTTCGACGGCCTGGCGGTGAAATCAAGCGGAGACAGGGGAGCTGACAGAGAGAGGCGTCTCAGCGTGATGAAAGACAGCGCTACGGGAGCGATCGGGGTCGTTGCCGTAGTACTCGCCATCATCCTGAAATACCTCATCCTGGCTGATCTCCTCATGAAGGCGCCGAAAGATACCGCCTCATCCTTGTTGTTCCTCATGCCGGTGTTTTCGAAGTGGGTCATCGTCGCCTCCCTGTACCTCGGGACGTCGGCGCGGCAGGACGGACTGGGGAAGATGTTTATCGATTCCGTCACGATAAGCACGGTCATCCTTTCGTCATTCTGCTCGATCCTGTTCTGCTTCATCGTCTCTGCACTTTATCTCTACCCGCCATACGGCCCAAGTGTGCTCGCGCTCTTTTTCTCCCTCTACGCCGTGTTCACTGTCTTCAGCTTTGCGGCGGGCTGGTTCTGCAAGAGGAGATTCGGCGGCTTGGCGGGAGACAATTTCGGTGCGATCAATGAAATCGCGGAAATCCTTTTTCTCTTCATGGCGGTGCTATGGTTACAACGCTCTATTTAGTCAGGCACGGTGAAACGGAAGGGAGCGGGGTGAAACGCTATCACGGCAGCATCGATGTCCCGATCTCGGAAAGGGGAATCCGGCAGCTGAGGGATGCATCAGCCTTTATTCGGGGATATCTGAAAACCCTCGGTGCCTCACGGCGTTCGAGTTATCTGAGAGAGGTCCATCGTGTTTCCGAAGCCGCTTCTGGATGCGGAGTCAGGGAAGAGAGACTCCAGGCGGTCTACTGTTCAGATCTCAGCAGGGCGGTGAGGAGCGCGGAGATAATCGCCGAGCCCTATGCGCTGCAGGCCATGATCATTCCCGACTTCAGGGAACGGAATTTTGGCGTCTGGGAAGGGATGACCTTTACCGAGATTAAGGAAGCGTATCCATCCGAATTTGAGTCGTGGGCAGGCAACCCCCTGCGATACAATCCCCCCGGAGGAGAGAACACAGTCGAGGTGAAAGAGAGGGTCTGCAGGGCATTGGACAGGGTTTTATCGAGTCATCCTGAAGAGAATATAGCGGTCGTCGCTCATGGAGGGGTGAACAGAATCATCCTCTGTCACCTGCTCGGCGTCCCCCTGGAGAATATCTTCAGAATCGAACAGGACTATGGAGCGGTGAATGTCATCGAATTCTGGGAGAGATATCCCGTTGTGAAGCTCATGAACCGGGGAGCGCATGAGTAAGGCGCTCATGATTCAGGGGACCGGCTCAGGAGTGGGCAAGAGCATCATCGTCGCCGGGCTCTGCAGATTGTTTAGTGATTGGGGAATGAATGTCGCCCCTTTCAAGGCGCAGAATATGGCCCTGAATTCGTTCATAACAAGAGAAGGCGGCGAGATAGGCCGTGCTCAGGCAGTCCAGGCGGAAGCGGCGAGGATCGAGCCGTCGGTCGACATGAATCCGATACTGCTCAAGGCCACGGGTGAGGCAAGCTCCCAGGTGATCATGAACGGCAGGGTCCATTCCGATATGAAGGCGAATGATTATTACGCGTTCAAACATGAGGCCTGGAGGGCGGTCACGCAGGCGTATGAGCGGTTGTCATTGAAACATGATGTCATCGTTATCGAGGGCGCGGGAAGTCCGGCGGAGATTAACCTCATGGATGATGAGATCGTGAACATGAAGGTTGCGCGGCATGCGAATGCCCCTGTCCTCCTCGTCGGCGACATCGACAAGGGAGGCGTCTTCGCATCCCTTCACGGTACCGTCGAACTCCTCAAAAACGGGAAATCGGATGCCGATTTCATCAGGGCCTTCATCGTAAACAAGTTCAGGGGAGATACCTCGATCCTGGAGCCGGGGCTCCGCATGATAGAGGAAAAGACCGGCAGGCCTGTCATCGGCGTGATACCCTATCTCGGTAGCCTCGGTCTCCAGGAGGAAGACGCGATACCGGCCGACCGTTTGCGAAACCGTTTCTCCCTTCATTCCTCCTCTCCTGAGGGCAGGATAAAGATCGTTGTGCTGGGACTCAGGTACATCGCTAATTTCACGGACTTTGATCCCTTTCTCTTCGAGCCGGGGGTTGATCTGACCTATTCCCTCTGGGACGGTGACATCGAAAGCGCTGATCTCATCTTCATTCCCGGCTCAAAAAACACGGTCAGAGACCTCCTGTTCCTCAAAGAACATGGCGTGGAGAGGAGTATCAAGAAGGCAGTCGAAAGGGGGACACCCCTCATAGGGATATGCGGAGGGTATCAGATGCTCGGAAAGACGATATATGATCCCGAGGGGATCGAAAGCGGGTGGAGAGAGACGGCAGGTTTCGGTTTTTTGGATACTGAGACCGTCTTCGAAAAGACGAAGGTGACTTCTCAGGTTGAGGCATACCCTTCCGGTATTGCGAGTTTGGGCTTCGGCGTGGACCACAAGGTCAGGGGGTACGAGATTCATATGGGCAGGACCTCAGGAGATCTCGGCCTCTTCAGGATAGTGAGATTCTCTTCCGATTCCCGCGACGAATACGCGGGACCGCTTTCGGAAGGCTCCGCAAAGGGAAATGTCTGGGGAACCTACATCCATGGTCTCTTTGATGACGATGGCTTCAGAAGGAGACTGCTCGATTCGGTCAGACAGAGAAAAGGGTTGGCGCCGCCAGGAGAGACGATAGGGTACGCAGAATTAAAGGAAAAGGCGATGGACGGGTGGGCAAAGACTCTGGAGGAGGCTCTCGATATGAATTTCGTCCTTAAGCTTGTCGGAATCAAGAAGAGGAGTGCGGTATAGATGCGGTTCTAAGCGACTGCCCTAGGCGGTCACAGAGAGGCATGCGAGGGGAATCCCGTGAGAACCGGGAACTGCCCCGCAACTGTAAAGGGAACAAAAGCCATGAGGCCACGGTCTCGAATGATCGGGACGGGAAGGCCGGTGAGTAGGTTGCCCTGAGTCAGGAGACCTTCGATGCCTGTAAAACGAATGCCCTTCGAGGGAAGAGGAGGTTTTATGGCGAGATACCGTGCCGGTTAGCACCGCGCAGTGAGGCTGTTCCGATAGCACGAAATCAAGGAGATGAAAGGATGGCAAAAATTTATGCATAGAGTATGGCTGGTGCTGTTAACAGTGTTTATCCTGTCATTCGCCCCGGGCGTCCGGGCGGAAGATAATGTGAAGATCGGAGAGGTGGTCGTGACTGCGGGGAGAATCGAGGAGCCCCTCGAGGAGACGACGAGCGATGTGACGGTTATCAAGGCTGAGGATATCAAGAAGATGAATGTGGTCCTTGTCCCGGAAGTCCTCCGGAAGGTTCCGGATCTCTCCGTCGTGCAGACCGGGGGCGACGGCAGGCTCACGCAGGTCTTCCTGCGGGGCGGAGATCCCAAGACGACGCTCGTCATGATAGACGGCGTCAAGGTCAACAGCATCGCCACGGGCGGCTATGATTTCTCAAAAGTGCCGGTGGAGGATATCGAGCGGATAGAGATCGTTAAGGGCTCCCAGAGCACGATTTACGGGTCTGAGGCGATGTCAGGAGTGATCAACATCATCACGAAGAAGGGAGAAGGGGGGAAACCGAAGTTTGTCCTCTCCTTTGAGGGGGGGTCATTCGGGACATACAGCCCTTCCCTGACCGTGTCAGGAGGCGATCAGGCCCTGAACTACCGATTTACCGGGTTGTATTACGATACGCAGGGCATATCGGCGGCAGCGGACGGGACCGAGAAGGACGGGTATAAGAACGGCTACGTGTCCGGGAATTTCGGCATCAAGCCCTCGACGAGTACCGAGATCGAGATCTTCGGGAATTACTCTTCCGACCGCACGGATCTCGATAATTTTGATTTCGTGACGGGCAGGGCGACTGATTCTTTGACCTTTGTCCAGAATGGATGGCACTACCTCGCAGGCGTGAGGGGCAAACTCTACCTCTTCGACAAGTGGGAGCAGGTGCTGACGCTTTCTGCCTACGGCGATCTCCTCAAGTTCAGGGACCCTCTTGTTCAATTCAATAACGCCGATGTCTTCGACAAGAGACAGATCGCTGACTGGCAGAACAATCTCTATCTCGCCGAAGCCGTTACGCTCACCGCAGGTCTCACCTATCAACATGAGAGCGCGGAGAATCGGGGCAACTTCGAAGAAGCGGTCATCGACAGGGCCGCGTACCTGAACAGCAAACTGAAGTTCTTCAAGGACGCCCTGATCGTCAACGCCGGCCTGAGATATGACAACTACGATCCATTCGGCAGCAAAACCACATATAAGGTCGGTGCCGCTTATACTATCAAGGAGATCGATGCGACGCTCAGGACAAGTTATGCGACCGGCTTCAGGGTGCCGTCGCTGAATGACCTCTTCTACCCTTTCTACGGAAACCCGCATCTGCAGCCTGAGGAGTCGAAATCATTTGAGGCGGGAGTCGTAAAGTCTTTTCTCGAGGAGAAACTGCAGCTGTCTGTCAGCTATTGGAACACCGATTATACGAATATGATACAGGCAGACCCCGTCACCTTTACGGCGGTCAATATCGCGAGCGCTTCCGTAAAGGGCGTAGAGGCAAGTGCTTCCTACCAGATCGATGCCTTCTCCCTGAGGGCGGGGTATACTTATCTCGACGCGAAGGATAAGGCGACAGACCTGCCGCTGAACTGGAGGCCGCAGAACAAGTTCGTCTTCAGCGCGGGATATGCAACTTCCGTCATCTCCGTGCTTGCGGATTACCTTTATGTCGGAGGTCGGTTTAATTCACAACTCGACGCCTCGATAGGAAGGAAGATGGCGCCCTATTCGCTCGTTAATCTAAGCGGGACATACAAGGTATCAAAGGTTATCGCTCTCTTCGCGAGGATCGAGAATATCTTTGATGCCCATTACGAGGAAGTATTGAGTTACGGGACAAAGGGGACGTCAGTGTATGGGGGCATCAGAGCAACCTTTTAGGACGATCTTCATCAGAAGGAGCGTACTCATATCGTTCTTTCTCCATTCGCTCGTCCTCTGCGCGGCCGCACTGCCCGTCACGCATGTGCCGCTTAAGGAAAGGATATTCATGGTAAAGATAGAAACGGAGCAGGCCGCGCGCCCTGCCGTTGAGAGGGGGCAGGGCGCTGCGGCCGGGAAGGAGGCGAGAGAGGAAAAGAAGAACATCAAGAGGCCGGGACTCCTAAGAAGGGTTGATGAGCAGATCAACCCGCCGCCGGAGAGCAGACGCGACCCCGGCACTGTCCGGAATACTCAGGAGACCGAAACAACGGCGGAGCAGCCTTCAGGCGTTTCCGCGGTTCAGGAGAGCGGCATCGCTTCGGATGGGGGGCAGGGTCTGCCGTCAGGAGCAGTCGAAGGATTCTTCGGAGGCGGAGGCGTGGCGAGGGGTAGCATGGGGGCCTCACTCTATGGAGCGGGGAGCGGTTCAGCATCCGCTCGCGGTTCGGGAGGAGGCGAGGAGAATTATTTGCGGCGGATACAGGAACTCATTGAGCGGACAAAGATATATCCCCACCTCGCCCGCAAGAGGAAGCAGGAGGGTACCGTCGTCGTTCAGTTCACGATGGACTCAAAGGGGCTTCCCCGGGAGATCAGGATCATGCGGAGTGCCGGCTTTGCCCTCCTCGATACCGCGGCCCGTGAGATCATAACCAAAGCGGCGCCCTTCCCTTACGTGAAGGGCGCCATAGAGGTCCCGATAACGTTCAGACTGAGCGAGGAAAATTGACCGGCGCCGGATTGCACATTCAAGGTTCATAATGGGGTAAAATAGTAAAACATGGGGACGACTGATTCGTCCTATTTCATGAATGGGGAAGATGGCCGGAGAGGGTAATCATGCGTAGAGGGTATATCCAGGTTTATACGGGGGCCGGAAAAGGCAAGACAACTGCTGCATTCGGACTCGCCCTGCGCGCGGCAGGCGCGGGGCTCAGGGTGTTTATCGCCCAATTCGTAAAGCAGAAGAGATGCAGCGAACACGAGATGCTCGAAAGGTTTCAGGACCTCATCACGCTGCGGCAGTACGGCAAGGGGTTTATCCTCAGGAGGAAGCCGAGACCGTCCGATGTCAAGGCTGCCCAGGAGGGCCTCAGTGATCTCATCGCCGCGATCAAGTCGGCCGCCTATGATGTCTTTGTCCTCGACGAGGCGAATGTTGCGGTGCATTACAATCTCCTTACGGTGAATGACCTGCTCTATCTCATGGAGATAAAGCCGAAGAAGACCGAACTTATCATCACCGGCAGGTACGCTGACGAGAAGATCATCCAGAGGGCAGACCTTGTGACCGAAATGCGGGAGGTCAAGCACTATAAGGATAAAGGGGTAAAGGCGAGACTCGGTATCGAGAAGTAGGCCCCTCTGTCATGGCGAAGATCACGGTCATAGGTATCGGCTATAAGCCCCTCGGCGGAGAGGCGTCCGAAATTCTTGGCCGCGCCGATGTGATCCTTGCCTCGGGAAGGCTCTATGAGGTTTTTCGGGGATATGCCGAGTTTGAGAAGACGGCGGATCGGGTCAAGGTAATAGACAATATTGAGCAGACCTTTGCGTTTATCCGGGATAATCGGCGGACTCTCTCGATCGCGCTCCTTGCTTCAGGAGACCCCCTCTTCTTCGGCATCGGCAAGAGAATTACCGAGGAATTCGGGAGAGAAGCGGTCGAAATCATTCCCGATCTCTCGAGCATCCAGGTCGCCTTCTCTCGCATAAAGGAGTCATGGGACGACGCGTTCCTCATAAGCCTCCATGGCGGCCCTGACCCGGCGCGGAGGCGGAAATTGCCTTACGAACTGGAGGACATCCCCGGTCTGCTCGAGAAATGGAGAAAGGTCGCGGTCCTCACCGATGCCGCGAAGAATCCGCCGGCCGTTGCGGAGGCGCTTATGCGACACGCGCGGGAGCGGGATGTTCTCCCTTCCGGTCTTCGGATGTATGTCTGCGAAAAACTCGGCTACCCCGATGAAAGGATTACCGGGGGCAGGCCGGAGGAGATAGCGGGCCGTTCATTCTCGGAGCCGAACGTCGTCATTATCATGAGAGAAGATAAGTCCCTTCGCAAGAACGATCCTGCAGGATAATTTCGCAAGAGTTACGAAAGGTATCGGTTACCGTCTCACTCCCCGAGGCTCCTGTCATAGAGCTCATTCTTGCTCAGTCCGTATTGCTCTGAAACGGTCCTCGCAGCTTCCTTCCTGCTCTTGCCCCTTTTCATCAAAACGAACATCTCCTTTACCGCATCGTCAAGAGAAGCTGCTTCCCCGGCTGCCCCCTGAACAATCATGACGTATTCGCCGGCTATCGTTCTCTCGGTCAAGACACCGCTGAGATCAAGAAGGTTTCCTCTCAGGACCTCTTCGTGAATCTTTGTTATCTCCTTTACGAGGGCGACCCTCCTCTCCCCGAATATCTCTGCCATGTCCTCGACCGTTTCGAATATCCGGTGCGGGGCCTCATAAAAGACGAGGGTCCTTTTTTCTGTCGCGAGTTCGCTCAGGGTCTTCCGCCTTTGGTTTCTCTTCTGCGGCAGGAAGCCGATGAAGGTGAACTCCCTGATCGGAAGACCTGACAGCGAAATAGCTGCGATGAGAGCGGAGGGACCGGGGACCACCACGATCTCGATGCCGTCTTCTATCGCCTTTTCTAT
>DASPUT010000142.1 GCA_035622735.1 Thermodesulfovibrionales bacterium
TCTGCGGTAAGAGAATCTCTATCGGCTTTCCGGCGCCCTCGGGCATGAGATGGGCGGCGTATATCTTGTCAGGGAGAGAATCCTTTATCCCGACCGCGGCGATGAGATCGAACCTGAGGAGGGAGAGGTCGGTGAGGTCATCCTGGTTCAGGGGTTCGTCCTTGAGGTGCATATGGACGAGTCTGAGCCCCCTGAGCGGCTTCTTCCCGAGAGGATAGTAGGAAAGGTCCGGGAGGAGGATTCCCCTCGCATCCCCGACGATGACGTAGGCGATCTTCCCGGATCGTTCGATGAGGAGGCCTATCTGCCTGCCTAGATCGAAAGAGACCTCGGCAAGGTAGCGGCCGAGTTCGGGCGTGATGACTTTATCCTGCGGAACCCTCCTCCGATAGATCCTCTCTAGCGCGTGTATCTGGGTCCCTTTCAGGCCCGATATATTTCCGTGGATGACCGCTGTGTCTTACCTCCGTTCCTCTTTTCTCTATTCTATCACAGAAGAAATTTTTCTATAATAGTCCAGGGAGGAGGTCAGCCATGAAGATAATCATCGAGAAGACCGTCAACGGCAAGACCCTGAGACTCGTTCAGGGGGACATAACGGAACGCGATGTCGATGCGATCGTGAACGCGGCCAATTCCCATCTTCAGCACGGCGGAGGCGTCGCAGGCGCGATCGTGAGAAAGGGCGGCAGCATCATACAGGAGGAGAGCGACCGCATCGGCTTTGTCCCTGTCGGCAACGCCGCTGTCACCGGAGCGGGAAGGCTGCCCGCCAGGTATGTGATCCATGCCGTGGGGCCGAGGATGGGCGAAGGCGACGAAGACAATAAACTGAGAAACGCGGTACTCAACAGCCTCAAGCTCGCATCGGGAAAGGGTCTGAAGAGTATCTCCCTGCCGGCCATAAGCTCGGGCATCTTCGGTTTTCCGAAAGAGAGGTGCGCCGCGATACTCGTCAGGGAAGTGGCGGCATACCTCAGAGAGACTCCAAAGACAAGCCTCGAACTGGTCGAATTCTGCGTCTATGATGACCTCACGGCGGGTCTCTTCAGGACCGAGGTCGGTAAGGTTACGTAGCCCTATTTCTCCTGAGCGAGCGGCATGCGCATCGTCACCGTGGTTCCTTTGTCGGCCCTTCCACGGATATCGATCTCCCCTCCGAAGAATTTGACACGCTCCCTCATGCCGATCAGCCCGAAGGATTCGGGATCGGAGAGACGCTCTTTCGTTATTCCCTTGCCGTTGTCCTTCACGGTCAGGATAATGTCATCGCCCCATTTGACGCTCGCTTCGACCCGTGTGGCCTTCGCATGGCGGGCGACATTCGTGAGCGCCTCCTGAAAGACGCGGAAGACCGCCGTCGAGCGATCCTTGTCGAGATCGATATGCCCACGGCTGAAGGAGACCTTACAGGGGATCCCGACCCGTCTATGAAACTCACCGGCGAGCCATTCAATGGCTGCTACAGTACCGAGGGTATCGAGGATGGACGGCCTCAGTTCGGAGATGATCTTCTGCACCGTCATGATCGTTTCATCGATCATATCGGACATCGATTTCGTCTTTTCAAACACGGTGTCATGATCTTTGTATTTATTGCCGAGCCACGATACGTCCATCTTGAGGGCGGTCAGAGACTGTCCGAGCTCGTCATGGATCTCGCGGGCGATGTGTGCCCGTTCCTCTTCTCTCACCGCCTCCAGATGCGCGGTGAGGTTGCGCAGCGATTCCTCGGAACGCTTCAGTTCCTCGGTTCTCTCCTGAACACGTGCTTCGAGTTCATCCTTCGCAGCCAGCAAAGCGCACTCCATCTCCCTGCGCTCGGTGACGTCACGCGCGACACCCTGAACCCCGACAATGATCCCGTCCTTTGTAACCGGGCTGACACTGATCTCGACATCCATCGGCGTACCGTCGGCTCGCTGCATCTTGAAGTCGAGCAGGCTGAGCCTTTCCCCGGAAAGCACTTTCTGCAGCGTCTCTCTCGCTTTCAGAAATTCGCCCGGTTCGAAGAAACGCTCGAAGCTCATGCCGCCGACTCTCGTAGAGTCGAAGCCGTACAACTGAGCCGACGGTGAGCAGTAGACCAGTCTTCCGTCCCGATCAACCTGAAAAATGACATCCGTGCTCGACTCCGCGATGAGCCGGAATCGTTCTTCGCTTTCCCTCAGGGCATCCTCCGTCCGCATGCGTTCTCTGACGTCGATCATTACCGTCCGGATCGTCTGCCCGGCGGAGAGGACACTCTCAAGGGCAGCGGCAAAGTCGGTGCCGTCCTTTCGTGTGAGCCCAAGCTCGCACGTCTGAGGCTTGCCCGTCTTTATCACTTCCCTGATGTGATCGCCAAAAATATCGCTGTACCCTCTCTTGACATACCCTCTCTTAACATAACCTCTCTTAACATAACCTATAAAGGGTCTCCCGAGTATCTTTCTTCTTTCGAACCCCAACATGGACGCTCCGGTGAGATTCGTCTCGAGGATGAAACCGTTTTTGTCGAGCGTAAAGTATCCGACGGGGGCAAAGTCATAGAGGTCGGCGTATTTCGTCCGTGCCTCTTCAAGATTGTATTGCGCTTGCCTCAACTCCTCATTCTGCAGCTCCAGTTCTATCTGGTGTGTCTGAAGTTCGTGAATCAGGCACAACGCGCTCTCGTCGGAAAGTCTCTCTAATTTCCCATCGCCGTGTCGCTTTCTGACGAGCGTCTCGGCACGCCTGCGGAGCGGGTCTGCCGGCTTCTTCCCGGGCTGCTTGCAGATTCTTGGTTTGGTCTTCTTCATCGGTCCTTCAGGGCCTGTCTCTCACTTCTTCCCCTTCTTTGTCTTCTTCCGGCGCGTGACGATGTGGATGAACTTCTTGCCCCTTATGATTACGGCCTTTCCGTCAAATTCCAACGTGACGATCTCGCCTTCCGGTTTTTGCACTTTCATCTCCTTTGAAGAAACGCCCCCCTTCTCCTTTATGTAAGCTATCGCCTTCCTGACCTCTTCCATATCTCCATGAGGGCTCAGGGACCATAGTTTCATCTTTTTAAGCTGCTCGGCCTTCCTCCCGGTCTGCCTCTGGAACTCGAGATTGGATTCCGAGATGTGTCCCTGTTCGTCAAGGAGCGCGATGCCGTCCTGCGTCGTCCGGCAGAGAATCTGGTACTTTTCCTCGGACGCTCTTGCAAGCTCGACGACCTTCCTATGCTCGGTGATGTCGATGAAGGTCATGACGATGCCGTCGATGACGTTCTCCATCGTCCTGTAGGGAATGATCCTCATCTCATACCAGAGCCCTTTTTTCGTATGCACCTCCCTCTGCTTGAAGGCGAGGGTCTTCAGCACTTCCCTGGAGTCTTTGACCAGCGCTTCGCCATCGAAGAGCGTCGTAATCTGCTCCATGGGCCGACCGATGTCGGACTGAATGAGGTTCACTAACTTCGTGGCGGCAGGCGTGAAGCGTTTGACCACGAGGTTGTTGTCTAAGAAGATGACAGCTATGTCGGTGCTCGCGAGCAGGTTATTGAGATCGTTGTTCGCGTGAGAGAGCTCCTCGATCTTACTCTGGAGTTCGGCGTTCACCGTCACCAATTCTTCGTTTATCGATTGGATCTCTTCCTTCGAGGTCTCGAGCTCCTCGTTCGTAGACTGGAGCTCCTCGTTCGATGCCTGGAGTTCCTCGTTCATCGACTGGAGTTCCTCGTTGGACGACTGCTGCTCTTCTATCGTATGCTGGAGATACTCCTTTGTCGAGGCAAGCTCCTTCTCGATCTGGGAATGGCGGCTCGCCTCGCCTTTCTTGACCGCCCTTGCCGCTCTCTCCAGATGCGCGGGCGTCGGCGCATCTTTGAAGACGACGAGCAGGAGACCCTTCAACTGCTCTGGTCTCATTATCGGCTTTACTTCGAGGTCGATGTAGTGGACCGTAGAGTCGTATTTGACCTGCACGCCCTCGTGAACAACCTCCTTCTTCTGTGTCAACGCCTTCTTGATCGCCCTTCCGAGCTCAAATTCGAGGCCTTCGCGCGCCATCTCGAGGATGTTCATCCTCGCCTCTCCCGGCGCCGGCTCGAGAAAATTCCCCGTCTTCCCGTGGATGTAAAGGATGTTATTCTTATCGTTCACGATGACGCAGGGCGGGGTATAGTCATCGAGGAGGAGGCGTTTTGCGACCTGGTCTAAGATGACCGGCTGCTCCGGTCTTCTGCCGATGCCGGTCCTCTGTGCCTCGGTTATCCCCTTCAGCGGCGGTATCGCCGGAAAATCGAGGTTCTCAGCCCGGGCAGCAAGGGTAGCCTTCTTGCGCCTGTATATCTTCCACTTCTTCTCTATCGTTGCGAAGAGGTCGCCCGCCTCTCCGGCAGTCTCCGAGGTACCGAGGAAGAGTATCCCGTCCTGGAGCAAAGCGAAATGGAAGAGGGGCAGAAGTCTTTTTTGGATCTGGGGGTTGAGATAGATGAGGAGATTCCTGCAACTCACGAGGTCGAGCCTCGTGAAGGGAGGGTCCTTTATGAGGTCCTGGACCGCGAATACGACCATCTCCCTGACCTCTTTCTTTATCTGGAAGGTATTATCGCCCTTCGCGAAGAATCTCTTCAGACGGTCGGGAGAGACGTCGCTTGCGATGCTATCCGGGTAGATGCCCGAGCGGGCCTTCTCGATCGCGCCCGTATCGATGTCCGTGGCGAATATCTGGACATTGTAATCCTTCTTCATCTTCTCGATATATTCCTTCAGCATGATGGCGATGGAATATGCCTCCTCCCCCGTCGAACATCCCGGGACCCAGACCCTCACGGTTCCCCCGGCCTGCTTCTTTGAGAAGACATGGGGAACAATCTTTCTTCTTAAGGTCTCGAACGCCTCGGCGTCTCTGAAGAAACTCGTCACGCCGATGAGGAGCTCCTTGAAGAGCAGCTCTATCTCGACGGGGTTCCGCTGGAGGTAACTGATATAGTGCGTCACTTCCGATATCTGGTTCACGTTCATCCGTCTTTCAACCCTCCGGACGATCGTCGTCTCCTTGTAATAGGAGAAGTCGCGGCCTGTCTGGCTCCTTATGAGGAGGAGTATCTTATGGAGGTTTTCGGATATCTTGGTCATCAAGACGTCCCGTTTTGCCGTCGCCACGACGTAAGGGTGCCTCACGTACTTCAACAACTGCTCCGGCATCTTCTCGGGAGGCAGTATGAAGTCCGCAAGGCCTGAGTCTACGGCGCTCTTCGGCATCCCGTCGTATTTTGCGCTTTCGGGCTCCTGCACCATCACCATGCCGCCCTCGCCCTTTATGTCCTTGAGACCGAGGGTCCCGTCCGTTCCTGCCCCCGAAAGGACGATACAGACCGCCCTCTCGTTCTGGTCCTTCGCGAGGGAGCGGAAGAAGAAATCGATGGGGTGCCTCATGCCCCGTATCACCTGCGGCTCGAGCAATTGGAGCGAGCCCTTCATGATCGCCATGTCTTTTCCCGGGGGGATGATGTAGACGCAGTTCTTCCTCACGATCATATCGTCTTCGGCCTGAAAGACATCCATCGCGGTGTATCTCGTCAGGAGGTCGCCCATGATGCTCGCGTGAGTCGGGTCGAGGTGGGTCACGATGACGATCGCAACGTCCCCGTCGGCAGGCATATGCGTCAGGAATGCTTCCACCGCCTCGAGACCGCCTCCCGAGGCGCCGACTCCCACGATACAGAGCGGACGGTTATTTCCCTTTGAAGCAGCATCGGATCCTCTTGTCCGTGCAGATCGTTTGCTTTTTTTAACGGTCACGGGCTTGACCTTCCTCAAAATCGCCTTCTTGTTTGCTGCCAACTTCTTCTTCTCCATATCGGTTCCCCCTAACAACCCATGCTTCGCCGCATAGGTTCTCTATCCATAGAGTTCCTGAATCTTCTCCTGCACTTCCTCTGGAGAGAGGATCGCTCCGCCGGGCCTTCCGTAGAAATGGACTTCCGATCTGCCGTTTATCGAGAGCCTCACGTCCTCGACCATCTGTCCGGCGTTCAGCTCGATCGTAAGGAATCTCCTCTTATCACCTGCTAGGGCACCGAGCTCCCTTTCGGGAAAGGGGAAGAGGGTTA
>DASPUT010000143.1 GCA_035622735.1 Thermodesulfovibrionales bacterium
ATGCCGGAGATCGTGAAAGCTCCCACGGCACTTAATGCTATAGTAGAGGAGGTTGTGAATCTCTACAGGGATAACAAGGGCTTTACAATAACGGTCTCCCTGCCGGAGGTGACGCCCCTCGTGGATCTAGACGGTGAGCAATTTAAGCGGGTCCTGATAAACCTCTTTGACAATGCGATACATGCCACGGGCGGGGCGGGGAACATTACCGTTACGCTCCGTTATGATATGGGAGGAAAGAAGGCATATATCGACGTTGCTGATAATGGCCCTGGGATAAGGGAAGAAGACAAGGAAAAACTCTTTCTGCCTTACTTCTCAACAAAAGACGGCGGGACGGGGCTTGGCCTAGCGATTGCGAGTAAGATCGTTGCCGACCATAGGGGATATCTGAGGGTAAAGGACAATGAACCGCAGGGAACGGTCTTCACCATCGAAATGCCGATAAGCGAAGGGGAGTAGAGGAGTGAAAGAGACAGTGTTGCAGTCGGATGATTTCCGATGCTGACCTTAGCATCACATTGCTGCGCCCGCGATGGCCGTTGCTTCGGGAAGGAGGGATCATGGAACCGGTAATACTCATTGTAGATGATGAGGAGGGAATACGGGAAAGCCTCTCGGCCATATTTGAAGACGAGGGATATGGCGTCATTGCTGCCGGGTCAGGGGAAGAGGCCCTCCGCATGATTAAGGAACAGCTGCCTGACCTGATACTCCTTGATGTCTGGCTCCCGGGAATGGACGGCATCCAGACCCTGCAGGAAATCAGGGCGCTCCATGGGGAACCGCCGGTGATCATGATTTCAGGACATGGAAATATCGAGGCGGCCGTAAAAGCTACAAGGATCGGCGCATACGACTTCCTCGAGAAGCCTCTCTCGCTCGAGAGGGTCCTGCTCAGTGCGAAAAGGGCACTCGAGAAGGGCGCCCTCGAAAGAGAAAACAGGGACCTCCGGGAGAGCGTGATCAAGAAATGGTTGCTCATAGGGGAATCTGCGGCCATGAAGGGTCTCCGTGAACAGATCGGAATGGCTGCACCGAGTAACAGCAGGGTTTTCATAACAGGTGAGAGCGGTTCCGGGAAAGAGGTTGTTGCGAGACTGCTCCACGGGATGAGCGGTCGGGCTGAAAGACCCTTTATTGAGGTGAATTGCGCGGCGATCCCTCACGAGCTCATAGAGAGTGAGCTCTTTGGCCATGAAAAAGGTTCCTTTACCGGGGCATCGGAGAAAAAGAAGGGGAAATTTGAACTGGCAGACGGCGGCACCCTTTTCCTGGACGAGATAGGAGACATGTCGCTTCAGACACAGGCGAAGGTCTTGCGGGTATTAGAGACACAGGAGTTTCAGCGGGTGGGCGGCAGCACAAACATAAAAGTGGATGTGAGGATTCTTGCCGCAACGAACAAGAACATCGCGGAAGAAGTCGAGAAGGGTGCCTTCAGGAGTGACCTTTTCTTCAGGCTCAACGTTATACCGATTTCTGTCCCGCCCCTCAGGGAGCGGAGGGAGGACATCCCTTCGCTTGTTGAATATTTTGCACAATCCCTTGCAACGGAGCATGGGAAACCTCTGAAAAAAATAACTTCTGAAGCGATCAAGGACCTGCAGCTGTATGACTGGCCCGGAAACATACGGGAGCTGAAGAATCTCATCGAGAGACTCGTGATCATGACCTCATCGGCTGCGATCGATAGGGATGATCTCCAGCTCGTGAGAGGGAAGAAAGAGAGCGCGGATTACTTTTCCTATGGAACGCTTAAAGAGGCCCGGGAGGGCTTTGAAAAAGACTTCCTTTCCCGTAAACTTGAGGAAAACAACGGCAACATTTCGCGAACTGCCGAGATACTGCAGATCGAAAGGAGTAATCTTCACAGAAAGATAAAGGCGTACAAGATAAAAGTGGATAGTTAGCCTTTACCCTTCTCGCCCTTTCAGAGATCCGGCGCTGTCCCGTTCCCCCATTCGCTCCCGCGAAAGTCTCTGCTCCGAAACCGCCTTCTCTTCCGCTCCTCCTCTTTCCCACTGAATGTGTCTCTTCCACGCCCTTCCTTTAGCCGGAAAATCAGACCGGTAGTGTGCGCCGATGCTCCCCTTCCTCGCCAGTGCCGATTCCGTGATCAGGTGAGCGACCGTTATCATGTTTTTCGTTTCCTGCTCCTGTTTTACAAGGGAGATTTCATCAGAAAAGGGCATCCAGCGGGAGAGCCTCTCCCGGGCGAACAAAAGCGACTCAGAACATCTGATTATCCCGACTTTCTCCCACATGAGTTTTCTCAGGGCCGCCCTCGCTTCAGCCAGATCCACCGGGGGGAAACAATGCGCTGCCCGGACAGCATGAGGTCGTTTGTTCGACGCCGAAATTCTCGGGCTCCGGGAATACTGCGAGGCAGCCAGCCCCGCCCTCGCGCCAAAAACAAGCCCTTCAAGGAGACTGTTGCTCGCAAGCCTGTTCGCACCATGCACCCCGGTGCAGGCCACCTCTCCGGCCGCATAGAGACGCGGAATATTTGTTGCTCCGTAAAGATCCGTCTTGATTCCTCCCATGACGTAGTGGGCCGCCGGAGTGACCGGAATAAGATCTTCCGTTATATCTATGCGGTACGCCCTGCATGTTGCGTTGATTCTCGGGAATCTCTTCACGAGAAAGCTCTTCTTGAGATGTGTCAGGTCGAGGTAGACATGGGAACTCCCTGTTTCTACCATCTCTGATAGTATCGCCCTCGATACCACATCCCGGGGGGCAAGCTCCGCAAGGGGATGATATCTCTCCATGAAGAGTCGTCTGTGGATATTTCTCAGGAGGGCACCTTCCCCCCGCATCGCCTCGCTCAGGAGGAAGTGAGGAGCACCCGGGACATAAAGGCTTGTTGGATGAAATTGCACAAATTCCATGTCTTCGAGAATGGCTCCGGCACGACACGCTATTGCCATCCCGTCTCCCGTAGCCACTCCCGGGTTTGTTGTCCTTTCGTACAACTGCCCGGCACCACCGGTGGCAAGAATCGTCGCCTTTGCAGAAAGGCCAACGACCTTTCCATCCCTGAGGACAGAGATGCCGGTGCATTCACCGTCTCTCACGTTGAGGCCGAGCGTAAAGGCAAAGGGATACTTCTTCACAGACGGGTATGTCCTCACCTTCGTGAGGAGTACCCTTTCAAGCTCCCTTCCCGTCGAATCTCCTTGGGCATGGAGCACACGATTCTTCGAGTGTGCCGCCTCCCTCGTGAAGGCGAGTTTGGTCCCCTCTTTATCAAATTCCGCTCCCCACGAGATAAGCTCGGTTATCCTCTCGAGCCCCTCTTCGACGAGGACCTTGACGGCACCCTCCCTGCAGAGCCCGTCTCCTGCCCTGAGAGTATCTTCAAAATGAATGCCCACTTCGTCCTCATCGCTGAGCGCAACAGCGATTCCTCCCTGTGCGTATTCCGTGCTGCTCTCCGTGGGTGTGTCCTTCGTTATGATGACCACATCGCCGTACTTCGCCAACTCGATCGCGGCTCTGAGGCCTGCCACACCGCTTCCGACGACGAGAAAATCAACGAACTCTTCATCCATTGAGCCTGCCGCTTCTGAATTCCTCAAGGTCGAGTGAAACAAATTTATACCCTAGGGAGATCAGTTTTTCTCTGACAGCTGTCCTTGTTTCCGGGTTGAGCATTTTCGGGATATCCTGCTCCTTCAGCTCGATCCTCGCGACGTCCCGGTGATGCCTAACCCTGACTTCTTGAAACCCGAGTGACTTCAAGAAGGTTTCGGCCGCTTCCACCTGCTTCAGCGCCTCTCGCGTTATCGTTTCACCGTAGGGAAACCGCGAAGAGAGACAGGGAGAAGAGGGCTTGTCCCATGTGGGGAGAGACAGTTCGCGGGACAACCGCCGCACATCCTGCTTTCTCAATCCGGCCTCGATAAGCGGACTCCGTATGCCGTGTTTCAAGGCGGCCTTCCTCCCGGGCCTCCAGTCGTGGAGATCATCAAGGTTACTGCCGTCGAGGACGAATCTGTACCCGGCGGATCGGGCGATCTCCTTCAATCTTCCGAAGAGATGATCCTTGCAGTAGAAGCACCGGTCGACGGGGTTCTTCACGAACTCGGCAAGTTCCAGTTCTCCTGACTCGATGATGGTGTGACGAACTCCGAGCCTTCGCGCGATATCCTTGGCATCACGGAAGTCCTGCCCCGGCATCGCAGGAGACACGGCGGTTACCGCCATTGTGCCTATACCCGAGAGTACCGCGGCCTTGAGCAGGAAGGTACTGTCGACGCCTCCGGAGTAAGCGATGACGGCACTTTCCATCTCCGTGAAGATGTCTCTCAGACGAATTATCTCGGGAGCATCAAAGGCTGTTGTACTCATGGCTATCCTCTCGGTTTCTCTTTCCCGCCTCGACATGCCAAGGGACAGGGCTGACCCTTCTATAACTGAATAACTTCATAGTTCTCCTGATGGAGTTTGTTGTCTTCCTTAACAATGACCTTCACCCCGTACTTATTTTCGATATCCTCCAGTCCCGATCTCTCTTCATCGGAGAGCAGTTCCGCTACAGACGGATGGGCCGTCACGATAATCCTTTCACCGCCGTGCCGAGCCATCTTGGTGATCTTTCTGAATATTTCGTAGCAGAGGGTCAGCGGGGACTTCACAAACCCCTTCCCTTCACAGTACGGACAGGCTTCGCAGAGGGTTCTGCCGAGGCTCTCCCTGACCCTCTTTCTCGTCATCTGTATAAGCCCGAGTTCGGAGATATGGAGAATGGTGTTCTTCGCCCGATCCCGCTTCATCGCCTCGAGAAAGGCGTTGAAGACCTTTTCTCTGTTTTCGAGCCTCTCCATGTCGATAAAGTCTACGATGATGATCCCCCCGAGATTCCTGAGCCGTATTTGGTATGCTATTTCCTTCACGGCCTCGAGGTTTGTCTTGAGTATGGTATCCTCCAGGTCCTCCTTGCCGACGAATTTACCGGTATTGACATCGATGACCGTCATCGCCTCTGTCTGGTCTATGACGATGTAGCCGCCGGACTTGAGCCACACCCTTCTTCCCAGCGCCCGTGAGATGTCCAGTTCGACGCCAAAGGCGTCGAATATCGGCTCCCCGTCACCAAAGAACTCTATTTTTGAAAGGAGTTTCGGGAAGTAGGTCTTCACGAATTCCCTGATCCTCTCGTGTTCATCCCCCGAGTCTATCACAAGCCTTTCGACATCCTGGCTCATGAGATCACGGACGCTCCTGAATGCAAGGTCGAGGTCACTGTAAAGGAGGATCGGTGCACCGCCCCGCTCTCTCTTCCCCTGGATGTTTTCCCAAAGAAGCAGCAAGAACTCCATGTCTTTCTTCAGCTCCTCTTCCGTGCTTCCCTCGCTGGCGGTCCGGATTATGAAGCCGTAACCCTTCGGTTTGATGTTTTCGAGTATTCCCCTCAAGCGGTCGCGTTCTTCTTCATCGGAAATTCTCCTCGAGATCCCGACGTGCTCCACATTTGGCATGAGGACGAGATAGCGGCCGGGCAACGTCACATAGGAAGTGACCCGGGCTCCCTTGCTCCCGATGGGATCCTTCGATACCTGCACAAGGAGTTCCTGCCCCTCTTGGATGATCTCCTCTATCGGCAGGTCCTGCCGTCCTCTCCGCGAAACGAACTCTATGGAATTGTTCTTTTCTTCCTCCTCGAGAAACGGAGCGTATTCCTCCGGATCGGTCATAATGTCGGCTACGTAGAGAAACGCCGCCTTCTCGAGTCCTATATCTACGAAGGCCGACTGCATTCCGGGGAGTATCTTGATGACCTTTGCCTTATAGATATTCCCAACAAGGCTTGCATCCCGTTTCCGTTCGACGTAAAACTCTATGACCTGCCCGCCTTCGAGCACGCCGACTCGTATCTCTTCCCGGGTAACGTTGATCAGTATCTCGTTTGCCAATGCGCTAATGCGCGGGGGAAACACTGTTCTCGCCCCGCGCCCCCTCCCCCTCTCTTCCTATGCATGCCTTCCGTGACTCCTCGTCAGCCGCGTGATACACTGAAGCGAGCGGCTCAAGCCAGCCTGCCCGCCAACCATGCATGCTCACCCTTGTTATGCCGAGTTCTTCCGCCGGCATATGAAAGACCTCCCGAAGGAGTTCTCCGATCCTCACTTTGCCGTCTGCATTGTCAATCGCGACGATCCTGACGGTAGTATCATCACCAATCCATGCCTCTGAAACCATCTGTCTTATATCCACCGCTACCGTTTTCCTGTTTGCCTTTTCCCGTTCGACGACTACGGATCGTTTGACGAGAAAATCCTCTATCACCCCGGCATCGGGACATGTTATCTCATACTCGTATCTCGATACAAAGCTGTCCAGTGAGGGTTCGTCGACCGGTATGAGCCCGGTCTCCCCAATGAGGAGTCCCGCGGGGAGAACGCTGTTCATACGATTTCTTACATCGGACAGTGCAAAGGCAGGCTCAATCTCCAGATCAAAATATTCTTTCAGGCCGCTTACTCCGACGTTCAGAGGAGGCCCGAAAGAGACCCGGGGAGAAGGATGAAATCCCTGGGAATACTGGAGCGGAATCTCCGCCCTTCTCATGGCACGAATAAAGACCGTCATCAGTTCCCTGTGCGATAGGTACCGCATAACCCCCGTCTTTGAGAATTGGACCCGCATCCGAACCGGTCTCATACGGTGCGGACTCTGAACAAGAGACCTCTCCACTCCCGGTAGCTCTTGACCGCCGACCGCTGTCTCGTGACCGGTTCCTGTCGTTTCGCACCCCAGGCCGCAGCCGTGGCACCCCTTCTGGCAGTCCGCGGTCTTCCTGCAGGAAAGCGCCTCCTGGAGTTCACCCCAGAGGAATTCTTTCTTAACGCCGACATCGATGCCGTCCCACGGGAGTCTGTCTCCACCGCCGTAATCCTTCTGGGGACGTGCGTGGATGTCTATTCCGGTCTTTTCGGCAGCGGCGATCCATTTCATGAAATCGAAGCATTCCGTCCAGGCATCGAGCCTGCACCCCAGGGCCCATGCCTTTTCGATGAGATCAGAGAGGTCCTGACCCCCTCTCGAAAAGAGGGCCTCGAGGAGGCTCATCGATGGATTATGTCCCTTGTAGGTGATCTTCCTCTTCGAGAGGTTAAGCTTCAGGTATTCCATTTTCTCCCGAATCTTTTCTCTCTCTTCCTGGCCGCACCATTGCAGCGGCGTATGAGGCTTCGGGACAAAGGGGGATATCCCGACGTTCACGTTCACATATCTGCGGGTATATCGTTTTGCAGTCCTCAGCGCCCGCTGGGCCATTTCAGGGATCGCCTCCACATCCTCATCCCGTTCTGTAGGCAACCCGATCATAAAATAGAGCTTGATCGTCTCCCAACCCTCCGCAAAGAGGGCGTGCAGGGCACGGTCATAATCCTCCTCAGCGAAGTCCTTGTTGATAACCATCCGCAGTCTGTCCGTGGCAGCTTCCGGCGCCATCGTGAAACCGGTCTTCCTCACCGTTTTTATCTCTTTCAATACCTCCTGATTTACGGCAGCCACCCGCAGTGACGGAAGAGAGAGGGAAACCACCTTGCCCGATAACCTCCTGTTCAGTTCCTTCACGAGCGGTAGGAGATAGGGATAATCACCCGCGCTGAGGGAAGTGAGCGAGACCTCTTCATGGCCGGTGCTTTTCAGGGAGGCATCCACAATTCCCAACACGCTCTGGGGGCTCCTCTCTCTCAGGGGCCTATAGATCATGCCCGCCTGACAGAACCTGCAGCCTCTCGTGCATCCTCTCGATAACTCGACCGTAACCCTGTCATGAACGATGGAGGTATATGGCACGACGGGATAAACCGGATAGGGAGCATCATCAAGTGATGACACGTATCTCCTCTCTATCGGAGAATCTTTCGGGGTTAGCCCATGGACAGCGGGCACATAGATCCCCTTCATTCCTGCAAGTTTCCCGAGCAGCGAGTCCCTCTTCCCGTCGCCTCCGCTCTTCCAGTCATAAACGGTCTCCAGGATTTCCGTTACCGCCGACTCTCCGTCCCCGATAAGAAAGGCATCGATAAATGACGAGAGGGGAAGGGGGTTGACGGTACAGGGGCCGCCGGCGATAATCAGCGGGTCCTTTTCTCTCCTCTCTCCCGACCGCATCGGGATTCCGGCCAGGTCGAGCATGTTCAGCACTGTCGTATAACAGAGCTCATACTGGAGACTGAACCCGACGATGTCAAACTCCCTGAGCGGCCTCTTCGTCTCAAGGGACGATAGCTGAGTCCCTGTTGTCCTCATCGCAGCTTCCATATCCGTCCAAGGCGAGAAGACCCGTTCTGCAGAAGCATAGGGGAGGTTGTTGATCAGGGAATAGAGGATTCTCAATCCGAGGTGTGACATGCCGACATCATAGATGTCGGGAAAGGCGAGGGCGACCCGAACCGGTGCGGTTCGATAAACCGCATTTACCTCCCTGTTGATGTACCTGCTCGGTCGTTCAAAGCGGCATAAATTCATGTATAAGAATACCACAGGGACTGCCTTTTTACTATCGGCCCTTGACAGAAGAGGCCTGAGAAGGCTTAAATAAAAAGATGCTTTTCAAGAGACATCTTCCGGGTTCATTCCGAGCGACATCAAGAATCTCCTGGGGAGCGCTCGTCCTTCTCCTTCTCGTGACCCTCTCCTGTTCAGGAAAAAAAGAGATCAAACCCGAGGAACAATTTGACCCCGAGAGATCGCTTGCCCGGGCCAACGAACTCATCGAAAACAAGAACTATGAGGAGGCAAGAAAGATACTCCTCGAGGTCAAGAACCGGGACGTTACTAAGAAATATGCGCCCATCGCCCAGTTGCGGATAGCGGACAGCTATACCAAGGAGGATGAGGTAGACCTCGCTGTCGCAGAATATAAGAGTTTCCTCGAAATATACCCTGACCACAAGAACGCGCCGTACGCACAGTACCAGATAGCGATGGCCTATTTCGGGCAGATCGCAGGCCCTGATCAGGGTTACGGTGCCGCAGCAAAGGCACTGGAGGAATTCGAGAAGCTGAAGCGTCTCTACCCGAGAAACCCCTATCGCGAAGTGGTCGACATAAAGATCGAGACGTGTAGGAACACCATGGCCGATTATGAATTTCTCGTCGGCGAGTATTACTTCAAAAAGGCCTCTTACGGGGCTGCACTGGGAAGGCTTGAAGGCTTACTCTCGAAATTTCCTGAATACAAGAAAGAACCGATCGTGCTCTACCACATAGCGCTGTGCTATAAAAACATAGGCAATAAGGATAAAGCGACCGAGTATCTGAACCGCCTCGTCGAAAAGTATCCGAATGATGCGCTCGCCAAGGACGCAAAGAAAGAGATCGCCTCGATCAGCAAATAGGTTCTCCTATCCTCTCTTCCTCGACCTTAACGGCAGGAGATGTCTGGTCATCGGCGGGGGGAGGGTGGCCGAAAGGAAGTGCCTGCCCCTCATGAATTCCGGGGCCCTCGTGACCATTGTCAGCCCGTCACTGACGAAACGGCTTGAGGGTTACAAAATAAAGGGTCTCGTAAAACACAAGAAGCGGGAGTACAGGAGCAGTGATATCAAATCCAGCTTTCTCGTCATCGCTGCCACGAATTCTGAGGAGATAAACAGGCAGATTTCACGGGATGCCGAAGCTGCCGATAAACTCCTCAATGTCGTCGATCAACCCGCCCTCTGCAATTTTATCGTCCCGTCCGTTGTGAGGCGGGGCCTTCTGACCATCGCCGTTTCCACTGGCGGAGCCAGCCCCGCCATGGCTAAGGCTATCAGGAAAGAGCTCCAGCAGCTCTACGGTCCCGAGTTCTCGAGATTTCTCGGCCTCATGAAGAAACTCCGCTCAAAGGCGATGAAAGAGATTACGAACAGGAAGCAGAGAGAGGCGTTCCTCAAGGAGCTTGCAGACAGGCTGTTCACGGGGTGACAAACCCGACCGCCGGCTTCACTCGATCCTGAGAACCCGTGGAGGCAGAAGCTTAGCCGGTCTCTGAGGCGCGGTGGCAGCCTTCACAAAGATAGGG
>DASPUT010000144.1 GCA_035622735.1 Thermodesulfovibrionales bacterium
CGGCGACCACACCGTCGGTTTTTCCTTTTTCTCCGTCGGACCGGACCGGTTCCATACCCTGGTGAGAGCGGGGAAGCTATGGGGAGTGACCCTGAACGACATTTTTCTGGCACTCCTCCTCAAGTCTCTCTCGCCGTTCGCCTTGGACCGGATCGATGAGCCGAGGCGCAAGATGATCTCCGTCGCCTCAATCGTGAACATCCGAAAAGACCTCTCCCTCGAACTCCACGATCCCTTCGGTCTCTTCCTCGGTTCCTTCATCGTTTCCCATTCCGTACCCGACGGCATCGAGGTCGAGGCCCTCGCAAAGGATGTACGGCGTCAGACCCTCAGGATAAAGAAGTACCGGCTCTCTGTGCGAACGGCTATAGGGCTCGGCCTCGCCCGTCACCTCGTTCCTCTCCTCTCCCCCTCCCGCCGGAAGAAATTCTATCCGAAGTACTATCCCCTCTGGGGAGGCATTACGAATGTCAACCTCAACGCCCTCTGGCAGGAAGGGGACGGAGGAGTCTGTCCGGATTACCTCAGGGCGGTTTCGACCGGACCCGCCTCTCCCCTTGTCCTCTCGATCACGACGGTCAACGACATCCTGAATATTGGGGTGAGTTTCAAGACTACCGTCTTCGGGCAGGACGACGTAGAAAAGATCATGAGATCCTTTTCAGACTCCCTCGATACCCTCGGAGTGGCGGCATGAGAAGGAGACTCATCCCCTTCCTTTCCGCGCTGCTCTCCATAGTTTTTCTTTCCGGTTGCGCGACATCGCACTACACATACCGGGAACCGTCCTATGAAGGAAAAGTCGGGAGAGGGACGGTCCTGAACGAATACGGAATCGACCCTGCTACCGAGGACGAGATACTGGCGCTCGACCCGGACCGGATAACCGAGAAAGAGATAAAGGACACCCTCTCACACGCCCCCGCGCCGAGAATAATGAATATCCACGGCGGGATCTATCCCGTCCATCTCGCCATGAAATCCTTCTCCCTCTTCCTCATCGGAATGGGCTACCCGGAGGCAAAGATTCGGAATCCGAAGGACGGCTCCTACTCTTACAGCTGCTACGAAAGCAGCGAAAAGCTCGCGGGAATCATCGCGTGGTATTACGAAAAGGAGGGAATGAGTCCGATGGTGGTGGGCCACAGCCAGGGAGGAATCCAGGCGGTGAAGGTCCTCCATGAGCTTGCAGGCTCGTTCGGCACGAGCGTCCCCGTATGGAACCCTCTCACGGACAGCTCCGAGGAACGATATTCGATTATCGATCCGCTCACCGGCGAAGAGCGGCCTGTCGTCGGAGGAGTCGAGGTATCTTACGCAAGCGCCGTGGGAGCCGGGGGGCTCACGCGGTTTCTCCCGAACCAATGGAGTATGATCGCCAAGCTGAGGAAGATTCCCGACAGCGTCGAGGAGTTCACCGGGTTCTATATGGGTCTCGATCTGCTCGGCGGAGACCTCATGGGATTCAGTTCCGTGAACAGCTACGAACCGAATGGCACCGCGACCGTCAGGAATGTGAGACTGCCCGCGGGCTACAGCCATGTCTTTGTTCCCGTGACGAAACAGCTCGCGGAGAGTCAAGAGATAAAGGACTGGATAAACGATTACGTCCCGACAGACGAGCCTGAACTGAACGTCACTTTTCAGTCGTCAAGCGCGAACATCCTCTGGGCGGCTGACGTATGGCACAGCGTCAAGAAGCACTGGTGCCTTGAAGCCCAGAGGCTGATACGCTCCAAGCGTGCGATGGAGAATCCCCATTAGCCCTCTCTTCCCGCGACAGGCCGCGGTCCTCGCGTCGGCTGTTATCTACTGGGCAGGCGTGATCGTTCATGCCCGTCGTGTCCGGAAACAGATCGGCAGGTCTCCCAACATCAAGCCCCGCACGTTGAAGGAAATGGCCCTCTGGTTCGGCTGGTTTCTCGTCATCGCAGGATGGATGGGACAGCCCTTGATTATCGGGAACCTCCAGACCGGAGTTCTCTTCTCCCCGTCAGCGCATCTCCTTCGCCCTTTCGGCCTCTTCCTCGGCATCTTCATAGCCCTCTGCGGCCACCTCGGCACCCTGTGGTGTTATGCGTCTCTCGGGGATTCCTGGAGGATAGGGGTCAACGGAAATGAGAGGACAGCCCTCGTAACGGGAGGTCCTTATCGCCTCGCGAGGCATCCGATCTACCTCTTCCAGGTCATGATCCTCATCGGAATGCTCGTGCTCCTGCCGACCCTGTTTTCATTCGCGATACTTCTCGTCCATTCCATCTGCGTCGTCCTGAAGGCCCTCGACGAAGAGCGTCACCTCCTCGCCATCCACGGTCATGATTACGATGACTATCGCTCGCGCACCGGAATGCTTTTCCCCGGTTGGAAGAGTCTGCTCCTGATCCTTCGCATGCGGCAGGAGCCGAAATAGCTGAGGCGGGGATTCAGAACAATAACGCAGGCCCGGACTTCCGACGGATCGGGAGAAGGGTCGGATTATAACAAGGAGGGTTGTCATGATTCGAAAATTATTCGAAACAGATAACGACATCTCAAGAACCGTGCTGCGGATACTGCTCGGGATAGTCTTTTTCCCCCATGGCGCACAGAAGGTCTTCGGCTGGTTTGGAGGTCAGGGGTTCGCCGGCACGATGGCAGCCTTCACCGAAAAGATGGGGATTCCCGCCCTCTTCGCGCTGCTCGCGATTATCGCTGAATCCCTCGGGCCGGTGGCCCTTGTTTCAGGGTTCCTGACGAGAGTAGCGGCCTTCGGCATAGCCTGCAACATGGTCGTCGCCATATTCATGGTCCACCTGAAGAACGGTTTTTTCATGAACTGGTTCGGCAGGCAGCAGGGAGAGGGTTTTGAGTATCACATCCTCGCCCTCACAATCGCGATAGCCCTGATGATCGGAGGCGGCGGCAGATGGTCGGTAGACCGGCTTATCGCGAAGAAGTAGCGTCTTCCTCAAGAGAGAAATGGGGAGGCCGGATTATGGTTTTCCTGAAATGTCTGATATAATTTTTTCAAGGGAGACGGAGACAGTCAACATACGTGCATTGGTCGATAAGGGGGTGTCCATGGAAGAGAAAGAATGCCTTAAGATGACGGGCGGCTCAGGGAGTACAGACAGGACAGTCAGCATACGCCAGGCAGCAAAAGGAGACCTCCCCTTCATTGAAGAGAATCTCAGGAAGCACAATTTCGATACGGAGAACCTCGATTACAGCCAGTTTGTCATCGCGGTGGAAAATGGCGCGATCGTCGGCTTCGGCAGACTCACGAAGGCGGGAGAAATGTACAAGATCGGCTGTGTCGTCGTCGTCGAAGAGAAGAGGGGTCACGGCATAGGCTCGTCCATCGTAAGGCATCTCCTCGAGTACTCCCCGGTCAAGATCTTATATGTGGTGACCGACCTCGTCGATTACTTCAAGGGTCTCGGGTTTGTCGAGATGAAAGAGGCTTCAAAGGAACTCCTTGATGCCCTCGATGAGGCCTGCAAGGAGAAAGGAAAACTGAACACGACCCTCATGGTCTATGAGAAGCCCGGTCCCGGGTAATACCCGCTTCGGTGAAAAGGCTGGGGTGAAGGCCTGATTGAACAGCGGGGATGATGACGATGGATGATAAGAAGAGATTAGCTGAGATTATGAGAAGGTTGAAAAAAGAGTATACCGAGCCGAGAACTGTCCTCTCCTTCGGGGGCCCTTTCGATCTCCTCGTTGCTACCATCCTCTCCGCGCAGACGACGGACAGTCATGTCAATAAGGTGACCGAACCCCTCTTCAAAAAGTACAGGACTGTCAAGGATTACGCTGAAGCGCCTCCTGAGGCACTCAGGAAGGATCTCAGCTCGATAAATTTTTATAACAACAAGGCGAAGAATATTCAGGCCTCTGCAAAGATGATCATGGAGCATTTCAACGGAAAGGTCCCGAAGACGATGGATGACCTCACGACTCTTCCCGGAGTCGCCCGTAAGACCGCCAACATCGTACTCGCGAACGCTTTCGGCATCAATGAGGGCATCGCAGTCGATACCCATGTGAAGAGGGTATCTTACCGGCTCGGACTCACAAAGAACGAGGACCCGGTGAAGATCGAGAAAGACCTCATGGCGATAACCCCGAAGAATGAATGGGGAAACCTCTCGCACCTCCTGATATTTCACGGCAGAAAGATTTGTCAGGCGAAGAAACCCCTGCACAAGGAATGCGTCCTTTTCGACCTCTGCCCATCACGGGATATATAGATCGCGTCCTTTTTTCAGAATCGTCTTCTCCACTGATTCGGCAATCGTTTCATAGTATTGGACCTTGTTCCGGGCCATATGGTCGCATTATTCTGCTTCTTCCTGAAGTCAGTTATGGTTTCGATGTGCGATAGCTGTTGAGTTCACCGACGAGTCGACACTGGTGCAATTCTGACACGGTGACACTTTCCGATAATAACTCACATTCTTGTGCAGTAAGCATCTTGCGGACTTCATGTCGAAGTCAATATTCCTTACTGAAGTCCATCGGGGCAGGATTCGCCCCCACTTTTGAAAGGGCGACTGTAACAGTTTCATTCATGAACCGACACCCGTCATATCTCCAACAGAAATCTCGATTGTTCCAAGTTTAGACTTTGGAAATTCCTTGGCTATGATGCCTTCATCCTGCTAACTTAAAGGGAATAGAGTGATGGTTGAAAGTGTATATAGATTATGATATGGTAAGACCAAATGATGCAAGGGCAGACACGCTTTTGCGAGCCGCTGTCGACTATGACAATTCAAACCTTTTCCACCGATAGGAGGATCGAATGAAATACGGTGCCAGAAACGCCATCAATGCCAAAGTAAAGTCAATCAAGACAGGAGATATCATGTCGCTCGTGAAGTTCGATGTTACGGCTCCAACCGAAATGGCCTCTGTTTTGACCACAGAATCCCTGGAGACGCTCGGACTCAAAGTCGGTGACAAAATTCAACTGGTTATAAAAGCTATTCACGTGTTGCCAGTCAAAGAATAGAAAATGTGAGTCCATCGGGATCATTGAACGCCGGCGCAAGCTTTGGTAGATAAAAAATAGTTACGGTTAACGCTGAACTTGAAGAAAAAAGCCGTTCTCGGTTGATAAGAAATCAACCGCAAAGCGTTGCCAGGTTTCTATAGGATCCTTATAAGTGGGTTTTGAGCCGCGATCACTTCACCAATCTTAACGGCGGTTTGAATGCCCGTATTTCTCAGTCCATTAACTAAATGCCCTGCTTGAGATTCTGGAAGGCAGAGAAGAAGACCCCCGGATGTTTGGGGGTCGAAGAGCAGTTCCTCTTCCTCCCTTGATAGTCTTTTGGTTATGTCCAGATATCCCTCCGAAAGTTTCCTGTTTGC
>DASPUT010000145.1 GCA_035622735.1 Thermodesulfovibrionales bacterium
GAGGATCTGTTTTCCGGTGAGTTTCATGGTCATTAAAACATCGTCAAAGGGGAGCAGGCTGAAGACCTGCTCCATCGTGATCGGCCCCTTCGTAATGTCAGCCCTCATGCTTCCGCTGCTCAGGAAGGCTATGTCGGCACCGCTCGATTCCCGCATCGCATCGGTCACAATATCCCCGACCAGCGACTCGCCCCTATCGATCCTCATCAGGTCGACAGAAGTCTCGCCGACAACGCTCGCAAAGGAATCCTGAAGCCGGTCCCGGTAGGTCCGGACGATCTCTGCCGTTTTCCTGTCGATCCGGTCATCCGGGCCGGCGAAGACCGTTCTCAGTTCCTTCGTTCCGGTATCGGAATGAATCATCCCCGTTTCAGGATCGACGGCGAGGTTGAGCACCCCGAGGTATATCCCATAATATCCGGCCTGCACGATGATCGTCTTCCCGACTCTTTCGGGGTACATGACCGCCGTATGAGAATGTCCGCCGACTATCAGGTCGATCCCTCCGACAGCGCCGGCCAGACGTCTATCTGCATCGAGTCCGGAATGGCAGAGCACGACTACGATATCCGCCCCTTTCTCTTTCACCTTCCGGATGAGTCCCGGAAGGACCTTTACCGGGTCGAGAAATTTCAGGTCGCTCACGTTGTCCGGTTTTGTAGTATAGGCGGTCTCGGGAGTTGTTATTCCGATGACCGCGATCTTCAGACCCTTCCTCTCGAGCATGACGAAGGGCCTTATTCCCGGAATACCCTTCCCCCCTCTGTCGGTGACCGTTGCAGAGAGGAAGGGAAATGCAGCGGACGCCTCAAGTCTCCTCAGGGGACCGAGTCCCCAATCGAACTCATGATTTCCCAATGCCATGGCATCGAACTTCAGGTAGTTCATGACTTCTATGACCGGCTCCCCCCGGAAGATATTCGACTCAGGGGAGCCCTGGAACATGTCCCCGGCAGAGAGGAGTATGGTGCCCTCAGGGTTCTTGGCGCGTTCATCCTCGATCATCTGCGCGAGAAAAGCCGCTCCGCCCACCGGGGTCTTTTCATCAACGCTCTTCACAAGGGAGGGGAGGAGTCGGCCGTGGAAATCGTTCAGATGGAGGACCGTGAGTGCGACAGGCCCGTGGACCTCCGCAATGCAAAGCGAAGACAGGAGGAGAAGGATGATCGTAAATACCGCTCTTATGAGAACCTTCTCTGCGTGCATGACCTTCATAGCATCATCGTAACCTATTAATTTATCTTATCTCCTTATTAGCATAACTATATCACCCTAAACTTGCAAGGAAAAACCTTGCATAAAAACACCTTTGAAAATATAATGGGTTTTATGCTCTCGAAGATACTCAGCGCCAGTGTCGTCGGCATCGATGCGCACGGGGTGGAGGTCGAGGTCGATATAACATCGAGGGGCCTGCCCCACTTCTCGATGGTGGGGCTGCCGGACGCGGCTGTTAAGGAGAGCCGCGACAGGGTACGGGCGGCGCTGAAAAATATCGGGTTCAATTTCCCCTTCAAGCAGATAACGGTGAACCTTGCGCCTGCCGATCTCAAGGAGGAATCTCCAGCTCGAGAGGTTTAAGAACGACAAGATTTATTACAACGGCCAGATGAAGACGCGACATATCAAGAAATACTGCACCCTCCATGCCGATGCCCAGACGCTCATCGAGACCGCCATGCAGAAACTCGGTCTCTCCGCAAGGGCCTAAGCGAGGATTCTGAAACTCTCCCGTACGATCGCCGACCTTGAGGCCTCTCACGAGACCCACTCCCACCATGTGTCTGAGTCGATTCAGTACAGGACATTGGACAGGGGATTGTTGTAGCTGTCACAACTATGCTCCATCGAAAACAACCGCGTGCGTGCTTCCAACTTCACGGCAAATATATCCCGCTATTTCCCGGTTAACACGAATCCAGACTATCGATGGTTTTCCAGGATTTCCGCACCTTGTGCGCCGTTCGGTATAATAGGGTGAAATGCTATCACCGACGGCCCTTGAACACCTTATCCGGACATACGGCTATGTTGCATTGCTTATCGGCACCTTCTTTGAAGGCGAAACGATCCTAATTATCGGCGGTCTCACCGCACACCTGGGGTATCTTCACCTGCCCCTCGTGATGGTCGTCGCATTCATCGGGAGTTTTTCGGGAGACCAGGTCTTTTATTTCATCGGACGGGCACGCGGCAGAGATATCCTTGCACGGTATCCGAGATGGTGCGCCCGCGCCGAAAAAATTCACATCATCCTTGAGCGCTATCACGATCTCATTATGCTGGGATTCAGGTTCGTATACGGAATCAGAATTCTCACTCCCATTGTCATCGGCATGAACCACCGAATCGCGGCGAGACGCTTCGTGATCCTTAACGCCGCCGGTGCGGTGCTCTGGGCGGTCCTCGTTTCAACGGGCGGCTATCTCTTCGGCACCGCCCTTGAGGTTGTAATGAAAGACATTAAGCGCTATGAAATGGAAGTGATCATCGGGATTTTGCTAATCGGGGGAATCTCCTGGATGGTTCATTATCTGAGAGAGAAGAATAGACGATGCCGTTGAGCATCTGCCGAGTTCAGAATGTTCGGCATGACAGACT
>DASPUT010000146.1 GCA_035622735.1 Thermodesulfovibrionales bacterium
ACATCCGGACAGGCCATGAGACGGTCGATGTTTTCCGGCGTAACGCTGCCTCCGTAGAGTATCCGTATCGTATCGGCACGGCCGGCGAAGACTTCCCTCAACCTGGACCTGATGTAGCTGTGCGCTTCCTGTGCCTGTTCGGGCGTGGCGGTCTTGCCCGTACCGATCGCCCAGACCGGTTCGTAAGCAACGATGAGCCCTTCTCCGTCAACATCCCTGAGGCCGTTTCGTATCTGACCGGCCAATACTTCAAAGGTCTTCCCTGTCTCCCGCTCACTCAGGGATTCACCGATACAGAAAATTACGCGGAGTCCGCTTTTCAGGGAGGCCTTTATTTTCCTATTGATAATTTCGTCCGATTCGTGAAAGTACTGCCTTCTCTCGGAATGGCCGACGATGACGTATTCACAGCCTGCATCCCGCAGCATGACAGGCGAGACCTCACCGGTGAAGGCGCCCTTCTCTTCGTAGAAGACATTTTGGGCCGCGAGCTTCACCTCGGTCCCCGCCAGCTTTTCTGCGATCGCAAAAAGCGGCGTGAAGGGCGGAGCTAAGACGATATCGGCATCATGGATGCCGGAAACAGAAGGCAGGAAGGAATGGACAAACTCCAAAGCCTCCGGTATCGTCTTATTCATCTTCCAATTGGCTGCCAGGCACGGTCTACGCATCCTGATATTTAAGAACATCCGCACGAAAAAAGTCAATGAGAAGCCGAAAGACTAAAGATGAGAACTAAAGTTTTATTTTATAGGTAGCCTAAATTTTCCGCTTGACAAAAAAAGATATTCCTGTAGAATAAAAATAGTATTACGTTGTTACCTCCCCGAAGCTGCTGTTCAGCACCCACGGACAGCAGCTCTTTTTTTCTTATATCTCTATCAGCTCGTAAGCCCTTGAACCGAGGCCAAGCCTCTCCGCCTCTTCAACCTGTATGATGTAAGGCTTCTTGCTGAGGGCGAAGAGAATATCGTCGCCCCGGCTGATCCCCTCTTGAGAGGCGGCCGATTCAGGGAGAGGAGATGCGGTCTGCAACATATCTATGCTCGCCTGTTCTATCGAGACGATGTCGTCCGACAGAAGAATGCCCTGGTCCTGAATCACCGGGACATCTGCAATGGGCATACAGTCGCATTCAGGCTGTATCTCGCTGAGAAAATTGATGTAGACCACCTTTTGCGGTTCAAAGGTAGACAGGACCGTCTTCGCTGCCTCGGCAAGGGAGCGCATGAACCGCTCATCGTCCCCCGGCAGGGTAAGCGCCTCCGACTGACATACCCGTTCACACCTTCCGCAGCGCCAGCACGTGTCACCGTCCCAGACGAGGTCATCTTCTTCATTAAAGGTAATCGCCCCGAGGGGACATATCTCAGAGCACTGGTAACACATCTCGCATTTCTCCTCGTCCCAGAAGAGCTTACCCTCTCCTATCGTGTGCATGGCTCCCCTTCCGCACTTCCAGCCGCAGGTGCGATGGGCGGAACTGACACCACCCATGGCGACATTCTTGATGGCGCCTCCGTACCCCGCGTTTATGTGCCCCTTGACGTGGCTGCAGACGACCATGCCGGGAACATCGTATATGAGCGACGCAACGGCTATCTCGCCGAGGATCTCGCCGGCCTTCACCATGATGCTGTCTTTTCCATAAAGGCCGTCCGCGATGACAACGGGAGCACCTACCGAGAGGTGGTTGATGCCATTCTCGTTTGCGACATCGAGATAGTCGAGGCCCTTAATCCGTACGGTATCGGTAACAAAGGGTTTTGCGCCGATGTTCCGTAATGCCTCGACAACCTTCCTCAGGAACACAGGCCTGACGATCCGATGAGCGCCTTCCGAACCAAAATGGGTCTTTATCGCGACCCACTCCTTCGGGCTGAAATAGCCTGACAGCCTCGCCTCTTTCAGAAGCCTTTCGAGTTTCCCGGGCATGCTGTCTTCGTATTTCCACTTCGTCACTCTCGCCGATGAAAAATACACCTTAGCCATAACCTTATATTACCCGAAACGGCGGGCTATTGCCATGAGGGCGAAGGATGCGGAATTGTCCACGAGCGAAGGGAAGCCTAGAGACCGTCACTTCTAGAAGATAAAAGGAGGAGAAATATTTTAGAATACCCCTATGAAGGCAAAGAAGAGTCTTATCATTATCGGCGACCGAGTGCTCATAAATCCTGACGAGAGAACGGACAAGACCGGGTCGGGCCTGTATCTCCCCGCAACGGTAAAGGAGAAAGAGAAAGTGGTCGGGGGACAGGTCGTCAAAGTGGGACCGGGCTATCCCGTGCACGACCCGAACGTGGTAGTTGAGGAACCCTGGTCTTCTCAGAGGAGGCTCGATCTGAAGTATATTCCCCTCCAGGCTGCTGAGGGAGATTATGCTATCTTTCTGAAAGACGCGGCGGTCGAGATAGAGTTTGAGGGGAAGAAATATCTCATTGTCCCCCACTCGGCCATACTCGCGCTTGTTCGGACGGAGATAGCAGAGGGCTATTCAGAGACCTGACCGGATGCTCGACATACTCCTTCCCTTCGGTCTGATTATCCTGGCAGGCGTCGTCTTCAGGTTCCTGCGGTTCGGAAGCATAGCCCCTGACCTCGTGAGGGCGTCGATTAATCTTCTCGTGCTCAACATGTTCCTGCCGGCCCTCTGCCTGAAGATCGTGTATAGTGCGTCTATCGACCTCCAAACGACGCTCATTCCGCTGACAGCGGCAGCTACGCTCCTCTTTACCCTCGTGCTTTCTCTTGGGATATACTCTTTCCTTGAGAAAAAAATGCCGATGAAACCGTCCGAAAAAGGGGCCCTGCTCATCGCCTCTGCCTTCGGCAACACCACGTATCTCGGTCTTCCTGTCCTCACCGGACTCTACGGACCCGATGCCGCACGGTATGCGCTCTTCTATGATCTCCTTGCGACAACGCCGATACTATGGCTTCTCGGAGCGCCGATGGCCTCCCGCTACGGAGAGGGCAAGAAGATGAAGTTGTCGGAATCCGTGAGAACAATCGCTTCTCTGCCGCCGGTCTGGGCCATTCTCGGAGGACTCGTCCTGAGGCTCATGGAGATTCAGCTCCCAGCCTTTCTTTTCAAGACACTCGCCCTGCTCGGCGACATGGTCGTTCCTCTCATGGTCTTCAGTATCGGCCTTGCCCTTATCGTCCCCAAAGTGAATCATGCCTTCGTGATCATGCCTGCCGTCATCATGAAGCTCGCCGTGACACCTCTCATAGCATATATGACGGCGCGGTCACTCGGGATTCGGGGAGAACCGCTTGCCGCCTGCTTCCTGGAAGGAGCGATGCCTGTAATGGTACTATCGCTCCTGATAGCTGAACGATTTAAACTCGATCTATCGCTCACATCCCTCATCATTGTCGTGACGACCGCCCTCTCCTTCGTCACCCTTCCGGTCGCCGTTTACATGACACAATTCCTGATCCCCTGAGGTTTGGTCGTGATCGTTATAACAGAAGATACCTTTGAACAGTTTCTCCAGTCGGCGAACGAATCATCGCTCATTGATCTTCATGCCGTCACCTTCGCTGATCCCTTCGGCATGACCGGTATCCTTGAAACGGGAGACCTCCTCAGGTCGGAAGGCATCCGGAAGACAATTTTCCTGCCCGAATCGGAAGAAGTCCTTAAGTATCTCGAGAGAATGGATTTTTTCAAATTCGCCGCTGATTACTTTACTCTCGAACCCTCCCTACCGGGGATAGCCGGCAAATACCTGAGAAGCTCGTATTCCGATGTCCTCCTCGAGATCACACCGATAGAGAAATCGGACGACATCCACTTTATCGTCGGCAAGGTAAAAGAACGGGGCCGCGCGATCCTGGCGAAACATCTTCACTACGGCGAAAGGGCAATCGGCGGTTTTGTCGTCGCGCTTTCAGAAGTCTGCCAGAATATTGTCGAGCACAGCGAGACCAAGGGGTTTGTAGGCATACAAAAGTACCACTTCCAAAATATGGACAAGAACGTCGTCGAAATCGCTGTCATGGATATCGGGATAGGCTTCAGGAAATCTCTGTCGCAGAGGTTCCCGCTGAAGAATGACCTTGATGCCATCGAAAAGGGACTGCTCCATGGCGCTTCGCGATTTGCCGACGCGGGGAGAGGGCATGGTCTGAACGCGGTGAGACGCTTTGTCAATGAATGGAACGGCAGGCTCTCGATCCGATCGGGAACGGCGAAGCTCTCGATAATCCCGCGATGGTCAAGGGGAAAGAAGACCGAAGAGAACCTGACCTATTTCCCCGGCGCCCAGATCCATATCATGCTGCCCGAAATCCGAAAATTCCGTAAAACGCGATCCCCCGGAATCTTCTTGACAAGATCGTTTTTTTATGCTTCAATTGAATCAATTGAAGAACAAGAAATAGCTGTGACACGTTACAATCTATACAGACTCCTCAAGGAGGAACTCAAAAACGGTTCATCGGACCTTGTCACAAGGCCGTCGGGGCAGGCGATACGGAAACGCATCGAATGCGAACTCGAAAAAGAAGAAGAGGGAGCCGTCATTGCACTCGACTTCTCGAAGATAGGCATCATCGATTACTCCTGTGCCGATGAGGTCGTGGCCAAACTGCTGTCGAGGCTCTTGAGCGATGAATATGGCGATCGGTATATTGTCCTCACCGGTCTCAATGATAATCAGAAGGAGAACATCGAAGTCGCCCTCGAGAGGAAAGAACTCTCCGTCATGGCCCGGATGAGAAACGGAAGGGAGATGCTCCTCGGAAGGCTGAATAACTACCTCAGGGAGACCCTCCGGTTCGTTATGGAAAACATGAGCATAACGGCCAAAGATCTGGCCGATGCCCTCGAGATCGAGGCGAATACCAGCGGAACGAGGCTCTTGAATCTCCAGAAAAAACGTCTTGTGAAGAGGGTTGAGGAAGCAAGGGACGGAGGAAGGGTTTGGGTATATGAGAAGATCTCATAATTTCGAATTCGGGTTGCGCGGGGCGTGACGTGTTGCTCTACCTCGTTCAACATGCAGAGGCAAAACGGGAGACGGAAGACCCTGCACGGGGGCTCACCGAAAAGGGATCCGAGGACATTCGGAAAGTCGCCGCTTACCTCGGGAAACTCGACATGCGGACAATCCGGATATTCCACAGCGGCAAGACAAGGGCTCTTGAGACTGCGCGGGTTCTCGCCGAATATCTGATGCCTCCAAAGGGCATAACAGAGGCAGACGGGCTCGCGCCCATGGACGACCCTGAGGTCTGGCAGAGGAGGATCCTTCAGATTAACGAGGACGTAGTTCTCGTAGGGCATTTGCCCCATCTGGAGATCCTCGCGTCACTGCTCCTCGGCGGAAAGAAAGAAAAGGGTGTGATTGATTTCAAAATGGGAGGGATCCTCTGTATGAAGAGATCCGAAGGCCACTGGTCTGTTGCGTGGATGATGGTTCCGGAGGTGGTCGCATGATGACCATCGGTATCATTATCATCAGCTTAATCGCAGGAGCGGTTTTGGCTTGGCTGGTCGCCACTTCCCGACAGCAGAAGAAGGACGCAGACCAGATTGCCGAACTCGAAAGGCGGGCGGGTTCAGCCGAGGCTGTGAACAACGAACTGAGACAGCAGATGGATAAAAGGGAAACGTCGCTGGAACAGACAAGGGCTGAACTGGATAGAGAAAAACAATCCAAGGTCGAGGCGCTCACAAAACTCGAGGCAGCTCGACAGGGTTTTGAAGAGCAGAAGGCGATGATCGATGCGATGAAGAAAGAGATGACCGACACCTTTAATGCACTATCAAAAGCGGCACTGGATAGCAGCAACAAGAGTTTCCTGACACTCGCTTCGGAACATCTCGGCAAGGTCGTGGCTGAAACGAAGGGCAGACTCGGAGAACATCAGGCTGCAATGGACGGCATGATAAAACCGTTAGCCGAGACGCTGAAGAGATATGAGGAGCAGATAAAGGCTATCGAAGAGAGCAGGCATAAGGCATACGGAAGTCTCGGGGAGCAACTGAGGGCGCTGGTAGTGACCCATGAAAACCTCCAGAAAGAAACAAGCAATCTCGTCTCCGCGTTGAGAAAACCCCAGGTTCGCGGTCGCTGGGGCGAGATGCAGTTGAGAAGGGTCGCTGAGCTTTCGGGCATGTCCATGCACTGCGATTTTACCGAGCAGTATTCCCTGGATACGGAAAAGGGCAGAATAAGACCGGACATGGTCGTGCACCTCCCGATGGACAGGGAGATCGTAGTCGATTCGAAGGTATCCCTCGAAGCATATCTCGATGCCGTTTCCGACTCGTCGGAGGATCAGAGAAAGTCAAAGATGGAGAGACATGCTCAGCAGGTGAGGACGCACATGATGAAACTCGGCTCAAAGGACTACTGGAGCCAATTCGGAAAGTCCCCTGAGTTCGTGGTACTCTTTATTCCGGGCGAGTCTTTCTTGAGCGCGGCCCTTGAAACAGATACTACCTTGATTGAGGACGGCATCGAAAAGCGGGTCATCATCGCCACGCCGACTACTTTCATAGCCTTGCTCAGGGCCATTGCCTATGGCTGGCGGCAGGAACAGATTACAAAAAATGCACAGGAGATAAGCCTGTTGGGCAAAGAATTGTATGAGAGAATGAGAACGTTGGCGAGATATTTTGACGAGCTGGGTTCCGCGATCGGGAAATCGATGGATTCATATAACAGAATAATCGGTTCCATGGAATCTAGGGTATTGCCTTCCGTCAGGAAGTTTAAAGAGCTGGGTGTCACGGGAGCCGAGGAAATTCCGATACTGGAGCAGGTAGTTCAGACACCGAGGGTCATGAACCTTTTGCCGGAGGATTCCCCTGAATAAATTTTTCGGAGAGATCGGCGTCCTTTCGGGGCTTCTTCCTGCTTATGAAGCCCGTATCGAGCAGGAAGAGATGGCCGGGGCTGTCTCACATGCCCTCGAAGCCGCCGAACACCTGATCGTCGAAGCCGGCACCGGGGTGGGGAAGAGCCTTGCCTATCTCATCCCGCTTATTGAGCGGGTGCTGGACGGCGACGGAACTGACGGTTCAGGACGGAGAAGGGCTGTCGTCTCGACTTACACCAAGACGCTCCAGAGACAGCTCGTCGATACGGAGTTGCCCTTCCTGAGAGACCACATTTTCAGAGGGCTGCGGTTCGCGCTCTGTCTCGGCAGTGAAAACTACATATGCCTCAGGAGGCTCGACCAGGCCAAGACCCACGGTCTGTTCGAAATGGATGAAAGGAAGACAATTCAGGCACTGCTCAAATGGGTGAAGAAGACAGACACGGGGACGCGGTCGGAAATCGACCTGCCGCATTCGGTCTGGAAGCGGGTCTGCAGGGAGAGCGACATCTGTTACGGGAAGGAATGCAAGAAGTTTGCCGTCTGTTTCTATCAGGAGGCCAAATCCGTCGAAAGGAAAGCTCATATCCTTGTTACGAACCATCACCTCTTCTTTGCGAATGTTGCTTCCGGATGGAACGTAATCCCCCCTTTCGATACCGTTGTCTTTGACGAGGCCCATGAACTTGAGGATGTGGCGTCGAATTACTTGGGAGTAGAGGTTTCGCTTTCCGGACTCAGGCACTTTCTCGATTCACTGCTAGGCCAGCAGGGGAAGGGTCTGCTTTCACGGCTCAGATGGATACCGTCCGGGACGCATCGTGAAATGAAGGATAGGATCGATCTCATCAGGATGCGGGGAGAGGTCTTCTTCCATGAACTCTCTGAAAGGCTGAAGGACTCCTCAACCTTGAGGATCACCGGGAAGGATTTCATGGAGAATAGCCTCTCGGAACACCTCACGGACCTCGCGGAGGCGCTCGCCCCCCTCCTTCAAACCGCTGAAGACGATGAAGAGGAAAGGGAGATAACAGCCCTTGCCCTGCGGGGCGAGGCCCTTGCGCTGTCACTGAGGCTCATCCTTGAACAGGAACTCGAATGCCATGTCTACTGGGCGGAGAGAGAGGGCAAGAGGGTGAGACTCGCTGCAACCCCCATCGATGTCGCGTCTATTCTCAAATCACAGGTCTTCGATGTCCTCCCAAGGGCTGTCCTGACATCGGCAACCCTTGCGACGAGTGGTGACTTCGATTACATCAAGGAACGTCTCGGTTTGAGCGGTGCCAGGACCCTCCTCCTCCAGTCTCCCTTTGCCTATCATGAGCAGGTTGCGCTCTACATCGCCGATCATGTCAGTGAACCGGGTACCGACGAATTCGAGGATGAACTGATAGACCATATAAGAGATATCCTGAGAGTTACGATGGGCAGGACCCTCGTGCTCTTTACGAGCCACGGTCTTATGACAAGGACTTACGACGCTGTTTCGATTCCGGGCCTCCGGATACTCAAACAGGGCGACAGGGACAGTTACCGGCTGGTCAGGGAATTCAAGAGTGACAGCCATTCCGTCCTGTTCGGAACCTACACCTTCTGGCAGGGGATTGATATCCCCGGAGACGATCTCCGGTGTGTCATCATAACGAAGCTGCCCTTCGCCGTCCCGGACCAACCCGTTATCGAAGCAAGGATTGAGGCCCTCATGAGAGACGGCAGGGATCCCTTTTATCATTATCAGATACCGCAGGCCGCGATTCTCCTCAAACAGGGCTTCGGGAGGCTCGTGAGAACAAAGACGGACCGGGGGATCGTCGCGATTCTCGACCCGAGAATCAGGAGAAGGCGGTACGGTGTCCGGTTTCTGAAATCGCTCCCGGAGTGTAGAATGGCCGAATCATTGGGCGATCTCGAGGGCATGGTGAGTGGCGAGGAAGGCTTTGCATAGACGGTCCACGATGGAAATCAGACGTACATTTTGCCGTTATACGGAAAGGAGGGTGTCATGACGGAAAAATTAGGGTATGAGGAGTTTGTGAAAAAGGCGATCATCAGTCTGAGGAAGGAAGGGTACAAGGGGATTCACACGGTCTTCTCGGGATTCAATGAGGCCTTCAAGAAATACTACGACGGTGAAAACCCCATCGAAGTGACGAACCGGTTGGCCCAGGAAGGAAAGATCGTCATAAGGCCGGTAAAGGGCGGTGTGATGCTCTACCTTCCGGAGGATGCGCCTGCGCCGAAAGGTTCAGGAGATGAGGCGCTGAAAAAGATGGGGATAGGGTAATGCCTGGCATTCCTGAGGAAGCAAAGATGCTGCGGGGTCTTTGGGGCGGCTTCCAGTCAGCGAGGGTGTTATTGACCGCGAACAACTTCGGGGTTTTTGATCACCTGAAATCCGCGAGGAAGGCCGAGGATATTGCCGCTCTCCTAAGAACGGACAGGAGGGCAACAGAGATACTCCTCGATGCCTTGACGGGATTAGGACTCTTGAAGAAGACCGCCGGGAGATACAGGAACGCTGCCATGGCAAGCCGCTTCCTCGTCAAGGGGAGTCCCCTCTATCAGGGAGACATCATGCGCCACGCCGACATCCTCTGGAAGAACTGGTCAGGCCTCGATAAGGTATTGAAGACAGGCGAACCGTATCATGCCGCGCACGACCAAGGCTCCTTCATCAAAGGGATGCATAACCTCGCATCGCTGAAGGCCCGGAACGTAATCAGGGCCATAAACATGAAAGGTGTGAAGAGGGCCCTTGATCTCGGCGGAGGTCCCGGGACCTACGCCATCGAGATGGCAAAGCACGGTGTCTCGGTCACGCTCTATGACAGACCCGAGACGATAGAGATAGCGCGAGCGATCGTAGAGCAATCAGGACTGAGGCATGTCGGGTTTGCCGAGGGGGATTTCCTTTCCGATGACATCGGCTTCGGATACGACCTCGTATTCATCAGCCAGGTGCTCCACGCTTGTTCGGAGGATGAGTGTTTCCTGGTCATCGAAAAAGCCCGCAATGCCTTGCGCCCGGGGGGCAGGGTAGTCATTCAGGAATTTTTCATCACGGATGACAGGACGCGTCCGTCCCAGAGCGCGCTCTTTTCGGTCAACATGCTCGTGAATACGACTGCCGGAAGATGCTATGCGAGGCGGGAGATCAGGTCGTGGCTCTCCGCTGCGGGTTTCAGGAAGATGAAGGATAAGATACTCGATGATGCGGTCCTCATATCCGGTGAAAAAGCGCTCTCATAAGAAGATCGGCGTTTTCGGGGGTACCTTCAATCCTCTCCACTACGGACACCTCAGGGCTGCCGAGGAAGTGAGGGAGAAGCTGAGTCTCCAGAAGATACTCTTTGTGCCCTCTTTAAATCCTCCTCTGAAAAGCGGAGACCTGGCGCCGGCCGCGGACCGATTCGAAATGACGAGACTTGCCGTCGCGACGAATCCATTCTTCGAGGTCTCGGACATAGAATGGAGAAAACCGGAAAAGTCATATACCGTCGAGACGATTGAAGCCCTCACGAAGCTCTATCCCGATAAGAAACTTTCTCTCATTGTCGGCATCGATTCATTTCTCGATATTCCGGCGTGGTATCAACCGGAAAGACTGATGGCCATCACCGATTTCGTCGTCATTTCGAGGCCCGGTTTCAGCTTTTCGCGGCTCGACTCTCTCGTGACAGCGAGATCAGGCATCCTCTCCGAACTTGACAGCTCACTCCGCGAGATTCATGAAACGAATCTCAAGAGCGGGAGAGAA
>DASPUT010000147.1 GCA_035622735.1 Thermodesulfovibrionales bacterium
CTTCTCCGAAGAGGGCCCTCTTGCCCGTCGGCGCTGCTTTCGGAGGCATGGTCTTCCCCGCACTCATCTACCTTGCGTTTAATCACGGAACAGCGACGGTCCACGGATGGGGCATAGCCATGGCGACGGATATCGCCTTTGCGCTGGGCGCCCTCTTTCTCCTCGGGAAGAAGATACCCGTTGGGCTCAGGGTCTTCCTCTCGGCTCTCGCAATCGTTGACGACCTCGGGGCTGTTGTCGTGATCGCACTCTTCTATACGGGGACGATCAATATGTCCTTTTTCATGCTCGGCATTGCGGCGTTCGTCCTCATGGTGATTGCGAATCTCCTGTGGGTCAGGAGGACAGTCGTGTACGCACTGCCCGGTATCATACTCTGGTACGCCTTCCTCGGGTCAGGTGTCCATGCCACGATCGCGGGGGTTCTCGTAGCGATCTGCATTCCCGCCAGGGGGAAGTACGACACCGACAAGTTTCTCCGGGAGGTCAACAGGTGTCTGGGGGAATTCCACTGCTCCCCGGACGGCTGCGGCTACTCTATCCTTCTGAACGAGAAACACCGGGATGCGGTGCAGTCGATCGAACTTGCCTGCCATCACGTAGAGACTCCGCTTCAGCGTCTCGAGCATGCGCTGCATCCGTGGGTAGCCTATCTCGTGATTCCCCTCTTTGCCGTCGCCAACGCAGGGTTAACGTTCGTGAGAATTGACCTCGCAGAGGCATTGACCTCACCGGTGACCCTGGGGGTAATCTTCGGCCTACTCTTCGGCAAACCTCTCGGCATTGTCCTCTTCTCTTATTTATTAGAGAAGGCGAATCTGTCGTCCCTGCCGACAGGCGTCGGCTGGCCGCATATCATCGGAGCCGGTATTCTCGGGGGGATAGGGTTCACGATGTCGCTCTTCATCACGTCGCTCTCTTTCAGCGATCCCTCAGTGCTCGATTTCGCCAAAGTGGGGATCCTTCTCGGTTCTTTCCTGTCGGGGATAGTCGGTATCGCTTTTCTCTACATATTTTCAGTCGGGCGGAAGAGGGATTGAATCTCCGGAAATTCCGGCGGCGATCCCCTGGGCAATCCGATGCCTATTTTCGCCCGAAGGAGTGATCCAAAAAGTCTGCCACCTCAGCACTCGGCTTAAAAGAGAGTTCGTAGGCCGGGACGAGGGAAATCAGGTCTTCACAGAATATGAGAAGGCTGTCCACTATTTTCCGGTCGTACCAGGGGATGGAAGTCACGGGGAGAAGCCGCTCAAAGGCCTCTTTCCGGCTCAGCTCTCTCAGCCTGTTTTCACTTCCGTGGGACAGGAAGAAGAGACAAGCAAGGGGAGAATTCTTGTTCTCCGCTATGTCCGCCTCTCCCGGCCAGGGAGTTCCGAATACCTTATACGCATGATCAGTCTTTCTGATTACGATGCGGTCGTCGCTGAGGAACTGCACATTCTTGCGATCGGAAAATTGCCGCGAAAGTGTGCTCTTTCCCGCACCGGAGCGACCGAGGAATGCATATCCACGTCCATTGATCTTTGCAGCAGCGGCATGGATCAGTGCCCCCTTTTTTCCCGCCAGGAAATACATGAGGAGAATCTGGTCGAGAGGGTACCGTACCGGATTCGAGAGTATGGAGCCGTCAGCGCCTTCATGTATTAATACGTCGCTGCAGTATACAGTCACCTTCGAGATGTCCCGATTGAACCGGGCTATCCAAACAGGCTGTTTATGAAGGTCGGCAGGACTGAGTACCGCAAAATACTCGCTCCCTCGCCGTAACATCGACCACGATTGGCCGCTGTCAAAGATCTTCGTCAGTCCTTTTGTCTCGGGCATCCCCTTCAATTCGAGGATGACATCGATATCGGCGGAATGAGGGGAATTTCTTTTCGCGAAAAGGAATGACTGATAGGCCGGATCAAGTTCCTGAAGTGAAAGGGATTGCCGGCAGCGTACCGAAACGCTCACGTCGGCAACCTTCATCCTTATCAAATCTGTCGCCTTTTCTTGCCTTCGCAAAGGCTGTTAAGACCTCAGGAGCCGATTGTCGATGAACACACACCGGCCAGGCAGCCACTGCCGGCAACACCTTTCGGATCACCGAACCGTGTCTTACAGCCCGTACTCAGCACCTCTTCAGCGACAAGTTCGATAACTCTCAGCCTCGGTTTTTCATAAGACTGCTTCTTTTTTTTCTCTTTATGTTGCATCTTCATCTCCCTCATAGACTGATGTCATGTATCCGGCTGAAGCGATTCTTTCCCATTGCACAGAGGTATTCTGAACGGGCATCCTCCGCCCCATTCTCGAACTCAAAAAAAGCCGGACAAAAACCGCATAAGTCTTTTCTGTCGCAGTGATAGCAGGCGAAGTCCTTTCTTGCCTTCTTATTCCTTATGCCGGATATGATGCCGTTCCACCCCGACAGGAAACTCCCTTTAGACAGGTCGTATCTCATATTCCTCGTCATAAGGCACGGCTGCAAATAGCCATAGGGATCAATATGAAATCCGGTGAGCCCGGCACCGCATTGATAAAGGCTATCAGTCGGAGCCCACTCCTGCCGGGTCCTCATGTAGTCTTTCCAGACGCGTGCCCTTTCCCGGTCAGAGAATTCCTTATCGACCGCATCCGACGGGGCAACCCTGAGATTCAACGGGCTCTTATCCCCATTTGCGCAAGGAAATATCGCCGCGTCGAAACGGAATTTTACGCCAAATTCCCTCGCCATGTCTTCTATATCGGCAAACTCATGACTGTTCATGGTCATAAGAATCGTCTTCAGCCTTACCCGTATTTTGCCGCCCAGGAGCCTTTTGATGCCGTCCAGACAACGTTCGTATGAACCGGCCACACCCGTAATGTTTTCATACGTCGCTGCGGTAGCGCCGTACAGGCTTATCTCTACAACGTGGGGCGGCAGATTCTGAAAGAGCGCGAGGATGCTGTCGGTAATCAATGTTCCATTCGTGAAAACCGTGACCAATAACCCCTT
>DASPUT010000148.1 GCA_035622735.1 Thermodesulfovibrionales bacterium
GTTGACGATGAACTTACGGAATATCGGATAGGGAGCCGGAGTGCTCCGCTGAGCGATCGCAACCTTCTGCTCAGGCTGATGTGCATCATGGCAACCGGCGCAGGCAACATCAGGGAATGGCATATTGTCAGGGTTTGGAGCGGCCAATCCGTTGTTATAAACGAAGCGCTGGTTCGGATTGTGGCAGACGGAGCACTCCTGAATGTGCTGTGCCTTTGTCACGGGCGTGACGCCGTCAGGGAAGAACTCGGGAACCGGCGTGTCGCTTCCACGAGGCGCGATGGTGGCCTGGCCGTTGCCGGCATCGCCCTGGAAGAAGAACTTGTCGGGGGTATTATTGGGGTTCGCATGGGCGGTCGCGTCGAAGCCTGTGAAGCCATGGCAGACATTACACTGCGCTGCCTGAGGGTTGGGGAAAGGAATCGGTCCGACACCCCAGTGCTCACCCGCAGGACCATGGCAATCCTCGCATATGACCCCGCCATCTGTCGTGTGAGTCGTATGCTGCCACGCAAAAGCGATGAGGGTCCCTGTGATGTCACGAGTCTTGGCGTGGCATGTGTTGATACAGCTTTCAGAACCGACTATAGCAGGAACTTCAGGCGGGTTATCCCCTGCCGAACCCCGGGTGCCCCCGCAACTGTAAATGAATCCGAGGACGAGGATCGAGATGACGACTACGACCAGCCGCTTCCATAATCTTCCTCTCATTGTTATCTCCCTCCTTATCGGTGACATTTTATACATGTACTGTTCTTGCTTGCCGAACTGAGGCGCCCTGATATCTTGTCCCAGTTCTTCGGATGGGGATTCACCCGTAACCCTGTCACGGCACTGTGGCATTTCAGACAGATGGCACCGTCAGAGTGGCACGCCTGGCAGGAAGAGAGGTTCCTCCTCGCCTCCTGGGCATGCTGCGGGGCCCACTGATTCGCCGGGACCAGACTGTTCGGATGACAGGTGGGACACTGGGCCGTGTTGAAGACTTCGTGCTTCGGTCCTCCTGCTTTCACCTCCAGGTCCGACCATCCCCTTCTGTGAGACTTGACCATCAGATCGTTCGGGTTGAACTTGTTGTGGCACGCCTGACAGAACTGCACCGCATTGTGGCAACGGAAACAGCTCTTGGTGTCGTCGAGTGCCTTAATCGGATGGATCTCCCTCCAGTCGGTCACATGGCTCTTCGGCATATAGGACGGCCCAAATTGGGACCGGTTGAGGTCATCGTCGATTCCGCCGCCGTAATGGCAGTCGACGCAAAAGGATTTCTTGTGGCAGTCTTTACAATTATGCGGCTGTTTCTCGGCGTAGAGCCTGTGGTCGGTCACCCAGAACGAGCCATGGTTAAGGGGGACATCGCTCGCCTTATGACAGGCATTGCAATCCTTGATCTCCATAGTCGCGTAATCCACATGGCTCGTCTGAGCCAGCAGGAAAGGAGCCGTCAGAAGGAGCATCCCCAGAGTCAAGATTAGTTTCGTTTTCATGATTCCTCCTCCTATAGGTTCCAGTTCAGGGCTATTCTGCCTAGCACGTTATTCGAAAAGTTCTGGTTCACGTTGTCCTCAATCCTGGCTATGAAAGAGAAGTTCTTATTGATGAGCCAGTTCCCCGCGAGCCAGTACCTCCGGGCAAATTCATTCCCAAACTGATCGGGACGCCTGTACTCGTTATACTGGATGCCCCCGTCGAGAATCAATTTCTCCATCAGCTTGTAATTTCCGACGATTTGAAAACCCCAGAGGTTTCCGCCAAAGCCGGTCCTGTAGTCGACGGAAAAATCGAGGGCGAGGTTTTTGAGAGGGTTAAATTTTGTGCCGAGCGTCCACCGGTTTGCATTGCCATCTTCCCCATATGACTCGTGCGCATATTCGCCGTAGGCTGACACCGGGGCATTGAAGGTGTATTCCGCGTGAAGCAGGTATTGCTGGTACTGGTCGACGGCGAAGACGCTGAAGATACTCGTCGCATCAAAGGTCGGGTATGCGCGGTAGTACTCACCCTTAATGAGAAGGCCGTCAGCCGGGAAGAGATCGAGGCCGATCGTCGCCTGGTCCCAGGACTTCGTGAGCCACTCGTACCGGGCATCACCGTAAAGACTCAGGAACTTGTAAGAATACCGCCCGTTCATGCCGATAGCCTGTCTGGCAAGGTCGCCGTCAGCGTACTTCTGGGCAAAGCTCACGCCCAACTGCAGGTTCTTGACGTTTTCGAGATGGAGGTCTATCGCCCATGCAGCGTTGTTACCCTTTTCAAAGGCCTCCGAATCCAAAGTCTGGATCAGATACCACCCGCCGGCGACGGTAACCCCCAAAGGTCCGAGGTTGTGGTAGTCGACACGCAGTCCGTCCAGGAGTGTTTGGTCCAGCGAGGTGAAGGCTATCATCTGTCTGCCGAGACGGAAGGACAAATTTTCTATAGGGGTATAATCAGCGAAGAGGTAGTAGAGATTTCCCATAAACCCGTTGTCCATGATGTCACCCGACCCGAAGTCGTACCAAACTGTGCCGTATCCTCTTACCGAGAAGTTTTGCCCTTCCGGGGTATATGAAAATCTCAGATACTGGGCCAATATCGGCTCGCTTTTACCGAGAAGGTCATCTCCCCACAAAAATTGCGTCGATGAAGTCAACTTGAACGGTTCTGCGGCGTCCGCCGGCGAAAGAGTAAACGAGAAAAGAAAAAAACAGAAAATCAGAAACAGCCAGCGTAGAATTCCATTCATCTATTCCCCTCCTTTCGGTTGTTATGCCAATCCGTCTAACAGTCTATTGACGACACTTCACCTCCTTATGAGATCTGAGTTACGGCTCGTCATGAAGAAATCCCCCCACGTTCCCTGCGGAACACCGTGACAGGCACAGGGACCGAATAACGCAATTACTTTGCTTATAGCAAGAAACAAGGGAGTTGTCAATCCCTATTGCATTTGAGCGGGATGACCTCGTTTCTTCGCAGGAGATGAAGATCCGGAGAGGAGACGTATGAAGACTCCGGCGAGATGGCTCTCACGAGCTAGGAGACGGGGCATCCCTTTCAGTTCTGTGGTAATATTTTGTTACTGACGCATGGACGGAGAGAAGGATCCCGGTCTGTTTGCGATTTCTCGCAAGATTCCTGAAGGCAATGGTTTTCAGATCTACCGGAGGCTTCTGTGGACGATTTTTCGAAAGAATACGTAGTATCGTTCTATAACAAAAAATTGGCGATGCACGGTGACAGACCTGAGGCACTGAGTTGGACAGCAGAGGGCCAGGCCGCGCATTACCGTTCTCTCCTCGATATCGCCGGAAGTATTGAAGGCAAGAAGATCCTCGATTTCGGCTGCGGAAAAGGGGATTTCTATCAGTACCTGAGGGAGAGACACATTTCCGTGGGGTACACCGGCTTGGACATCAATGAGAGACTCATTTCCCTGGCGAAGGAGAAGTTCCCGGAAGGCCGGTTCGAGATTTTTGACATCGAACAGGATGCTCTGAAGGAGGACTTCGATTTCATCTTTCTCTGCGGGGTCTTCAACCTGCAGGTGCAGGGGCTCGATGAACTCATCAGGGAGACCCTGAAGAAGCTCTTCCCTCATTGCGGGACAGCCCTTGCCTTCAACGCCCTTTCGGCTTATGACCCGAGGAAGGATTTTGAACTACACTATATCGTTCCGGAGGAATTGTTTCAGTTCGCGGTTAGGAACCTTTCTCCCTATGTCGCACTCAGACATGACAGGCTGGCCTTTGATTTCGACCTCTTTGTCTACCGCGATCTGAACGGCTTCGCGGACTAAGGCGATGCCATCAGAAGACGAAGGATTATCCATACCCTCCCGTGAAAAATGGCGCATGATTTGAGGTAAACAGTGGAGGGTCTTTTATCAGGATGGGTGCTACCGCAGGATGCTTCTTGAATTCACGCTCCAGAAATCGCCTCACCCTTCTTCTGTTCCATCCCTTCGGATGAGAAAAGTCGGCATAGAGGGAGAGATCCCCCTCATAAAACCTGCTTGTTTCGAAACGGGACGCATAGGGTCCGCGGAGAGGCATGTTAAAGAGGGCAAGGTTCAAGAAACCGATTTCATTACTGTGCCTCACGGTAAAATCGAGCGTCTCCCCTGCCTCTGCTTCAGCTTCCGGCGGAGTGCCGAAGAGAAGATACACATATGATGCGATCCCCGCCTTCTTCAGTGTCTTCAGCACTCGGGAGGCGGTCACAAGGTCAATTCCCTTCTCCATACTGTCGAGTACCCCCTGATCCCCAGATTCAAGGCCTAGCTTGAGCATTACGCACCCCGAACGCTTCAGGTCGAGACAGAAGTCCATCTCGGCAAGCTGGGGTCCGATGCGCGCAAAGCCATACCAGGGGATGCCGGGAGGATTAAGGGAAAGAGACTTCATGACTGCGGTACTGACCGCATTGTCGAGAAGATGGAGCAGAACAGGTCGTGATTCCTCCGCAAGAGAGGTGAGATCGGCCGCTACCCTGGCAGCCGGTAAAGGAAAATAGGGATTATCCTCAGCCCTTTCAGGACAGAATGAACATCTCTTCCATGAACATCCGCTCGCCCCGCTATAGGGGAGGACAAACCCGGGTGCAAGGTAGTCATGAAGGGGAAGCGAATTGTAATCCGGTCTCGATCCTCCACTCGTGAGTCCCTTAGTGGCATCAGGGCGAGTGTTGTGTCCTGTTCTCCTCTCGCTTACTATCTCGCACCTTGCGGAGGAAATTTCGTGCATTAGCTTTCGTCCCGAACGAGGCTGGGCAGGCCGACGGGCGTGAAGGGATTTCATGATCGAGAGCAGCCGGTCCTCCCCCGGCCCTGCAACGAGGTGATCGATAAGCCCGACGAAAGGGTCGGTCCGATACGGTTCTTGCCAGTCCTGATTCTTGACCCATGAGGTGACGAGCCCACCGCCAAGAACCAGGGTCAACCCCGGACAATGACGCCTCAAGAAACCAGCCATCGCAAAGGTGCATAAGGCCTGGCTCAGATAATTCAGAGAAAACCCTACGGCCGAAGGCTGTTCTTCCTCCAGAAGTTTTAGAAGCCTGCCCTCGAAATAGGGATAAAAGGGATTCACTTCAGGATTTTCCGCCGCCCTGATGAGGTCTGAGCTCCGAAGGGGAGAAAGCCGTTCATCTCCGTAATTCGCAAGACCGATGGTCACGTTCTTCCCCACTGTCGATATCTCGAGGACCCGGTTTAGGTCCATAACAGCCCGCGCATAACGGTCGATATTACGGTAGGTATTGCGATCTCTCAGTGCTGCGAGGTTTGTCGATAGACTGCGAAGCGCCCGGGTCGTCCATCTGCCGGATGGGGCATCTGACAGTCTGCGGGAATTGTCCATGAGAAAGAGAAGACCTTCGATGTTCGCATCGAGAACCCTTGACGGTATTCCGTGATGGTTCAGTGCGCCGACGAGTTTTGCGATGCCGGCGGGAGGCTCAGAGGGTTTGGCCACAGGGGGAAATACAAGGATCATCCGTTATCCACGCATGCAGGCGTCTTGGCCGATACAATCTGATGTCCTCGATCCTTCCGCTTCATGCACTCTTCCCTCTTCGCCCCTTCTTTACAGGAGGAAGGAAGATCCGGAGAATACCTCGCAGAAGAAACATATCTAATTGAGGGTAACTCCATGGGTTCATAGGAGTATACCACTTAAGAACTCACTCTGTCCGATGGTTGACAGTCATTTACGGTGAGGCATAAACTAAAAACCTTCGTGATACTACGAGCGGGGAGTGATTATGGATGATCTCGCATACCGGGAAGGCTCTTATAAAACCCTTCCCCACCGCCTGCCCTTTCTGTCGAGGGTGCTGCCTTCGCTTATCTTCTACGGCAAGGACCTCGGCATCGTCTTCTCTGCGAGCAGACGGGCGAAGCGTTCACGATATGATACGGCCGCATGGGCCGGGAGCAGCCTCGCCGTGCTCCGCGCCCTCGAGAGCGTCGGCGTCGTAATCGAGATAACCGGCATCGATCACTTCAGAACTCTTGAAGGGCCCTGTGTTTTCATAGCCAACCATATGTCGACACTCGAGACCTTTGTCCTTCCGTCTCTCATCGCTCCCATCAAGGACGTGACCTTCGTGGTGAAGAAGAGCCTCGTTGATTATCCCGTATTCCGGCATGTCATGCGTTCGAGGGACCCAGTTACCGTGGGGCGCACGAATCCGAGAGAGGATTTGAAGGCGGTGCTCGAGGGTGGAGCTGAGAGGCTGAATGCTGGCAGGTCCATGATCATCTTCCCGCAGACGACGAGGTCGACGGAATTCGACCCCGGAGGGTTTAACACGATCGGGGTGAAACTTGCCAAGAGGGCGGATGTTCCGATAATACCGGTCGCCTTGAAGACCGATGCCTGGGGTAACGGCAGGTTCCTTAAGGATTTCGGACGGATAGATCCGTCGAGAAAGGTCTATTTCTCCTTCGGAGAGCCTCTGCGGGTCAGAGACCGCGGTATAGAGGAGCATCAGATGGTGATAGAGTTCATAACAGACAGGCTTGGAGAATGGAATCGAAAGAAAATCTGTTAGAATATATGAAAAAAACGGAGGGAAGATGCGAAGAATAGGCTTCATTATCATATTACTGCCCTTCATGGTATTTGCCTCGTGTCAGCAGAAGGAGAGTCCGAAAAGCCAGGAGCAGGCCCCCGCGGGTGCGATGCATTCCGGGGAAGAGATAAGACTTTTGCAGGATGCGGTGAAGAAGGATCCCGGCAACGGTGATGCCTGGATACGGCTCGGGAATATTCTCATGGACTCGTCCCGTTTTGATGATGCGATCGAAGCATACGAGAAAGCGCTCGCTATCGACCCGAAGAATGTTGATGTGAGGGTTGATTTAGGGAGCTGTTACCGCAAGGCAGGCAAGCCCGACAGGGCTGTCGAAGAATATCGGAAGGCGCTCACGTTAGACCCGAATCATCTTAACGGTCACAAGAACTTGGCGATCGTCCTTGCTTATGACCTTCACGACAGGGCTCAGGCCGTACGGGAGTTCGAAAAGGCCCTCGCCCTTGCGCCGAATGCTTCGGATGCAGGTCGCATCAAGCAGATAATAGAGGAACTCAAGGCCGCAAAATAAGATCCGGAAAGACGTATCTTTATCATCTCGGCCGGTTTTATCTCGCTGAAGGTCTATGAGCTACAGCCTTCACCGGAGCACTAGACTTTGTTCTGCCGGACGGCCCGAAAGACTTTTCTCTCCGTATGAGGTCGTTCTCCCTCACGCCCTCCGGCACTCTCATGAAGACGGTCTCCTCGTTTCTTGCTGACAGGATATCGATCCCGTCCCCGTCTCTCATGAAATCGATGACGAAAAAGTTTCCCTCGAGCCCCGGGGTGAGATATTCTACCGCATCGCCCACGTCGAGCCTGTTTCTCAGACTGACCTTCGCGACGCCCCTCTTCGCCTCCACGATGACGCCGACCAGTTCGTGGCTCATCCGGTAACTTTCGCCGTCGAAGTTGTAATCTCCGTCGGGTTGTTTTCCGAAGAACATACCTGTGGTATACCCCCTGCTGCTGAACATCGAG